>JABXKR010000325.1 GCA_013619145.1 Psychromonas sp.
ACCCTACACAGTAACTGAAACAACAGATGATCACGGCGTATTATTCCGTGTCGCACTGAAAGAAAATCATGGTTCATGTGTCAATTTTAGTATTCATAAAGCGAGTGAAGATTCGGCAATCGGAGAGCAGACAATAGAGCTGATAAATGGCAATACTGCTTATGCTTTTGACAGCACATCAACACTTTATTATAACGGAATATCTGTTTCAATAAATGACGTTGCGGCACATTGGTTAGCGTCTGATACGTTAGCCTGGAGTGATTCAACAAGCGGTGCTGATCATTATGAGCTATGGGCAAGTATCAATGGCTCTTCAGATTTCAGTCAAACTGATGAATTTGAACCTGTTTCTCTGACAGGAAATGGGACTGTTGATAATGCGCTTTATCCGCACCTTTACGGCAGAACGCAATATTCTGTTGATATTGATAGTGTAAAAGCGAAAGCATTTCTGAAAAAACAATTATTAGCTGTTGCACTTGATGCTGACAATAAAGTAGTTGCAGCAACGAGAGTGCAGTTCCCGTTTGCAGTTGATGATCTTTATACTAAAGCTGATAATGATGCTGATGAAGCCCGTATGGGATCATGGATTGACGGCAGCGTATCGACCTTCCATTTATGGGCACCAACCGCACAACAGGTTGAACTTTACCTTTATGATGCGAATAAAGTACCGCTTGCACAATCTCCAGTAACCATGACAGAAGATTCTGTTACCGGTATCTGGTCTCATAATGGTGATGCTTCGCTGGCCGGCAGTTTCTATCGCTACCGTTTACAGGTATTTCATCCTAAAACTAATAATATTGAATGGGTAATGACTACCGACCCATATTCGGTTTCTTTAAGTACCAACAGCCGTTATTCACAATTAGTGGATTTAAGTCTGGCTAATGCTAAGCCTGACGGTTGGGACGAGCAGACTATTCCTGCAATTAATAAACCTGAAGACAATATTATTTATGAGCTGCACGTTCGTGACTTTAGCGGATCGGATACACAGGGCACAGCTGCTAATAACGGTAAATATTTAGCCTTTACTGAAGCAGACCGCAGCAGTGTAAAACATCTGCAGGAGTTAAAAGAGGCTGGTCTGACCACAATCCACTTGTTACCTACATTCGATATTACATCTGCTAACGAGGATCCTGCTAAACGCATTGATTTAGATGATGATATCAGTAAGTTGTGTGATGCCGGGACGGGTTTGAAACCGAGTGCTGCAATTTGTGATAAAGCAAGTTCAGGTTCAATTCAAAGCATAATGGAAACGCTTGATCCGGCAAGCAGTGATGCGCAATCATTAATGGCTGATATCCGACCGTTAGATGGCTTTAACTGGGGATATGATCCATACCACTACAGTGCACCAGAAGGTAGTTATGCGGTGCAGACTGAAGGGGTTCTTCGGATCAAAGAATATAGAACGATGATCAAAACCATTCACGATATGGGCTTTAGAGTCGTGCAGGATGTCGTCTTTAACCATATGAGTTCATCTGCTTTATACAACAGTTCAGTGCTTGATAAAGTGGTTCCCGGTTATTATCACAGACGTAATCCGGATAACGGTTACGTTGAAAGCTCGACCTGCTGTGATAATACCGCTTCTGAACATCGCATGTTTGAGAAGCTGGTTGCAGACAGTTTGGTTCTGTGGGCTGAAGAGTACAAAATTGACGGTTTCCGTTTCGATCTGATGGGCCATTTAATGAAATCAAGTATTGAAAAAGCCTTGGTTGAAGTGAAAAAAGTTGATCCGGATAACTGGTTCTACGGTGAAGGCTGGGATTTCGGTGAGGTTGCCGGCAACGCGCGAGGCGTAAATGGAACATCATGGAACATGGCTGGTACTGGCGTTGGTACTTACAATGACAGAATGCGCGATGCTGTGCGTGGAGCCCACGCTGATACTATGAATGCGACACCGGGTTTTGCCAATGCAGGAGATGGTAACGTTGATAAGATCGATTTAATTCGTCTTGGTATGACAGGTAATCTGCAGGAATATCCGTTACCGACAGTCAGTGGTGCAACCGTACTTGGCAGTGCTTATGATTTCGGCGGGCATGGCGCAGGTTATGCCGCAGATCCGGTTGAAGCGGTTAATTATGTCTCCAAGCATGATAACCAGACGCTGTGGGATATTATTCAATATAAAGCAGCGTATGGTACTTCTCCTGAAGACAGAGCAAGAATGCAGATCCTTGGTTTAGCACCGGTTATGCTCGGGCAAGGCGTGCCGTTCCTGCATATGGGAACGGAGCTGCTGCGTTCTAAGTCGATGGAGCGTGATTCTTATGATTCAGGTGACTGGTATAACCGCGTTGATTTCAGTATGCAGAGCAACAACTGGAATGTTGGTTTACCGCGATTTGATAAAGATGGTCAAAACTGGGATGCCATAAAGGGGATCATTGCTAATCCAAATACTATTGCTTCTTCTGAAAATATTAACTGGACGAATGAGCGTTTTAAAGAACTGCTGGCAATCAGATCTCAAAGTGAACTGCTACGTTTAGGCACTTCTCAGGAGATCATAGACAGGGTTACTTTCCATAATGTAGGCACCGCTGAGATAAATACCATTGTTATGAGTATTGATGACGGTGTCGAAATGGGGGATGATCTGGATTCGAACTATGAAGCGATAGTGGTGGCAATTAATGCCAGTACTTCGGATAAATGGGTAAGTATTCCTGGAGCTGATGGTTTTGAATTGCATCCAGTGATGCTGGCGGGTAATGATTCGCGTTTAATTGCGGCTCGGGTTGACGTTGCAACTGGCAAGTTAGTGATTCCGGGACTTTCAGTTGTTGTCTTTGTGAAACCGCAGCAAGGGGATGTTCAGGGAACGGGTATGGATGCGCCTGTCGCGCCTCTTTACCTGCGCGGTGAATTTAACGACTGGGGAACTGATAATTTATTTGAATATAAAGGGCAGGGGATTTATGAACTTGATCTGACTTTAGATGCATTGGAAACGCTTAACTTCAAGTTGGCTAGCAGCAATTGGAGCAGCATCTATTCAGGTGACAGTCTGGGTAAAGGTACTGACAATGAGCTGCTGAATGACTGGTGGGGAAGTGCTGATGACAGTGACGGTAATTCGCAGTTTATCGTGCCAATAACTGGCTCTTACCACTTTAAGTTAGATCTGAGCAATCCGAGCAATGCACTGCTGACAATTGTTCCTCCAGCTGGAGATCTTGGTACGCCGCCACCTTTCAATGTTGAAGCACTCTATCTTCGTGGCACATTAACCGACTGGAATGGCGGTCTTCAGATGACCTATATCGGTGATGGTAAATATCGAAGCAAAGTTTATCTGCGCTCTGGCGAGTATCAGTTCAAGCTTGCATCGGCAGATTGGACGCCTGTGTGGGCATATGAAAATCTGTCTGCCGCAGTGGATGGTTTGGCATTGCAAAATGCTAATTATGATTCTCAAATTACGATCACGGTAACGGCGACTGAACAATATACCTTTGAACTGGATGCAGTTAACGACACTCTAAGCATTACATCAGATGGCAGCGGAAGCACTGTTAACGAAACGATGATGCAGTATTTCCACTGGTATAACACCGCGGAAGATAACTTGTGGAGTATGGTTTCTAGCGAAGCGCAAAATCTGGCGAATGCGGGTATCACTGCATTATGGTTACCGCCGGCTTATAAAGCGATGGAGATTACAGATGGCAGTGGCAAGCTGGACGTGGGTTACTCAACCTACGATCTGTATGATCTGGGGGAATTTGATCAACAGGGACAGACTCGTACTAAATACGGTGATAAGACGCAATATTTGGACGCTATCTCTGCTGCTCATACAGCGGAGATTAAGATCTACGCTGATATTGTGCTGAATCATAAGATGGGAGCCGAGGCAACAGAGCAGGTTACAGCCGTTCGTGTAGTTGCGGATGACCGTAATAGTGAGCATGGCGGTGATGTCGAGATAGCAGCTTGGACTAAATTTGATTTCCCTGTTCGTGCTAATCAGTACTCTGACTTTAAATGGAGCTGGGTGCATTTCGATGGCGTAGATTGGGATCAAACTAACGAAGAGAAGAGTATTTTCAAATTCCGCGGTGAAGGTAAAGCGTGGGACACTCAGGTGAGCAGTGAATATGTAAACTATGACTACCTGATGGGCGCGGATCTGGATATGGGTCATCCTGACGTTGTCGCAGAGCTCAATACATGGGGTAAATGGTATGTTGAATTTGCAGGCCTAGACGGCTTACGTCTGGATGCGGTTAAACATATTGATACTGGCTTTTTCAACACATGGCTAGATTCTGTGCGCAGTTCGACAGGTAAAGAGTTGTTTACGGTCGGGGAATACTGGGATTATGATCTGGCTTCGCTGCAGACCTATCTGAAAGATACCAACTACCGTATGTCGTTGTTTGATGCGCCGCTGCATTTGAACTTCCACAATGCTTCTAAGGGAAGTGGTGGCTACGATATGGGCAGTCTGATGAATGGCACCTTGATGAAAAACAACCCGGCTCATGCGGTTACCTTAGTTGAAAACCATGATACGCAGTCGCTGCAGGCGTTGGAATCGCCAGTTGAGAACTGGTTTAAACCGCTGGCTTACGCGTTTATTCTGCTGCGTCAGGAAGGTTATCCGAATGTATTTTATGCGGATTATTATGGCGCAACTTACACGGATAAAGGTACAGACGGGAATGATCACACTATCGATATGACATCCAATAAAACGACCTTGGATATTTTATTACAGGCACGTCGTGATTATGCGTACGGTAAGCAGATCAGTTACTTGAATGACTCTGATGTGATCGGCTGGACTCGTGAGGGTGACAGCGAACATTCAGAAGGTATGGCTGTGTTAATGACCGATGCAGACGCTGGTACAAAATTGATGGCGATGGGCATTGATAATGCGGATGAGTGTTTTGTTGATATCACCGGCAATTATGCGGCCGACGATACCGTATGTACGGATGCTGATGGTAACGCTACCTTTAAAGTGAAAGGCGGCAGTGTTTCGGTTTGGGTGGGCGGTCACGTCAAGCCAGAGCAACCTCCTGTTAGTAATCTGGGTAGCTTTTATCTTCGTGGTACGCCTAATGGCTGGGGTGCAACGGCGATGATTTTGGTATCGGATCACATCTGGGAACTGGTTGTCACATTCACTGGAGATGGAGATGGAGATGGTACTCAACGCTTTAAGTTCACCGAATATAACAACTGGGATACACAGTGGGCTGACTGGGATGAAAATGGTATATTGAACGAAAATGATAATAGCAATATTTACACAGATGTTATCGGCAACTATCTGCTTCGTGTTAACGATCAAGATATGAGTTATACAATTACCGTAGCTCCTTAGTGATGAGAATGTCATGTAAGGTAAGGGCGGTACAGCCAGTATCCAGTTAATTCAAAAGACCAGCCCCCGTGCTGGTCTTTTTTTTTGCCCGGCGTTTGCTGGCCATATCATGGTATTGGCTGTGAGCCGAACCGTGTTTTATAGTGAACGGCATTTTTTTATTTATAAGCTCCCGCTGCATAGGTCAGTTCATAACTGTGGCTGTAAATTTCTAAAATATTACCAAATGGGTCTTCCATATAGATCATGCGGTAAGGTTTTTCACCCGGGTAGTAGTAGCGCGGTGCTTGCATGCGTTTTTTTCCGCCCGCAGCAACGATTTTTTCTGCTAACTCTTCAACATTCGGATCTTGAACACAGAAGTGGAAGACACCTGTTTTCCAATATTCAAAGTTGTTTTCAGGGTTTTCCTGGTTTTTAAATTCAAATAATTCCACGCCGAGACGGTCGCCCGTTGACAGGTGGGCAATACGAAATTTATCCCAGTGAGAGCCAAATACATCGGTGCACATTTCACCAATTGCACTTTTATCTTCGACAACTTCAGTTGGCTCCATAATTAAGTACCAACCTAATACTTCGGTATAAAATTTGACGGCTTGTTCAAGGTTGGGAACAGATATGCCGATATGTGATAACGCTCTTGGGTATGCAGTGCTCATAATATTCTCTTCGTTAGTGGTTAGATAAGATAGATACTATAGTGTATGGTGAAGTATGAAAAATTATCATTTATTATCGAAATGAGAGCAATTTGTAATGATTAATCCTGTTTTGTTACACACCTTTTGCACGCTGGTTGATGTCGGGCACTTTACGCGCAGCGCAGATAAACTGCATATGACCCAGTCCGGGGTTAGTCAGCATATTAAAAAGCTTGAGCTGCAGCTTGATAGTGAGTTATTAGTCAGAGAGGGAAAGTCATTTCATCTTACAGATGCGGGGCAGAAAGTGTATCGCGACGGGCAGGAGATACTATCTGCGCTGAGCAGATTGGAAAATAGCGTTAACCTGGATGCAAAGTATGAAGGGCTCGTAAAAATATCTTCACCGGGCAGTATCGGTTTAAAGTTGTATTCTTTATTGCTTGATTATCAAGCAAAGCATCCGCAGTTGCAGGTTGATTATATATTTGCACCGAATAGGCAAATTGAGTTTGATATTGCCGATCGTAAATATGATCTCGGTATTATGAGTCAATTGAGCGAACTTGATGATGTAGTTTGCCAAAAAATAGGCACGGAAGAGCTGGTGTTGGTAACAGCAAATACAATCACTGCCGTTGACTGGAACTGTTTATTGCAGCTGGGGTTTATTTCACATCCTGATGCACAACATCACAGTCAATTATTATTAAGTGAAAATTTTTTAGAGTTTGAATGTTGCGCTCAATTTGAGCATAAGGGTTTTTCCAATCAGATTGGTTTGATACTCGAGCCGGTAAGTCGAGGTTTTGGTTTTACCGTTTTACCATTGAATGCGGTTAGATCATTCCATAGCCCAGATTTAATTACAGTTCATACTTTGGCTAATCCTGTGAGCGAACCTCTTTACCTCTGTTTTCATCGGCATACGCATATGCCCAGAAGGGTAAAAGAGGTCATGCGGTTTATTAAAGAGGTGTTGTAGCATATTCCCGTCCCTAACCAATAAAAATAGTTAGGGAACCGCTCTGTTAATCAATAAATATTGTTCTTTTGGCCATTTTTTCCGGTAGTGTCAGGCCATATTTGTGCAGCGCTTTACGGCTAAAAAGATAACGCCCTTTTTCTGCTGTTTTTGTTCTAATCTGGTAGGGTTGTACCTTGCTTACAAGTACTTCTTTTGCCATCTCGGCCGCCAGCTTTCCTTGCTCATGACCAAATATAACCAAACCGCCGATATTCTTATTTTCGCCAATAGAATAATCCCAAAAACCAAAAGGAGGAAGTGGTGTATTTTTGGCCGACCATTCAAGAACCTGTTCTTCTGGCATATGCTTGCCTTCACTGTCTTTCAGTGTATGGAATAAACCTATAAATACCGCATCATAATTTTTATCAGCAGCGCTGAGCAGTGTCTTCTGCCACTCAGACCATTCGCCAATTCGTTTTATATCAACCGCAATACCAGATATTGTCAGTTGTGTATTGCTTGAAAATACTTCTTCTAAAATAGTGTGGGAGATAACGCTGTTGTCGAACATAACTAATACACGGTTTACTTTCTGTGGCAGCACCTGATCAATGATAGGAATCGCGCGTTTAAGCAACGGACGCTCCAACACGCCGGAAATATTTTTACTTTGATGGATATTGTAATGACGGGGGTTATTATTTAATCCCAGAAAGATAACAGGGGTTGTTACCTGGAGAAAACGCTCACTGAGATACTGCACCGCATTATCGTCGCCTAAAATTACTAAATCGGGTTCGAGTTGTTTATAAAAATTCCATGCTTTATCCGAGCGTTCTTTATATAAAGACTTAGCAATACGTTTAGTGTCCATCTGAAAGTAATGCAGATCAAAATCATCTTCTAATACCGATTGAATACCCTGCTTGTAACTGATATCCCAATCAAACTCGCTGTGGTAGCTTTCGATGACTAATATTTTTTGTTTGGCAAAACTTTGTACAGGTAAATAAAGTAAAACTAAGCATAAGCAGTAATAAATTGTTCTTTTCACGGGGAAAACCTTATTTGCTAAATCCTTTTAGCGCAGTGTCTTGTTCCTAATTTTTGCAAGAATAGACTGTTAATGGGTAGGGGGATATATAAGTTGATGTTTTTGTCGAACTTTGTCACAGTAATTTTTATCGACAAAAAAAAGAAAGGGAAGTTTTATACCATTTTTAGTCAATCAAGATCGCTTTATTTTCCAGTTTCTGCGGCAGCGTAATGCCATATTTTTGCAGCGCTTTACGACTAAAAAGATAACTGCCTTTTTCAGCCGTTTTTGTGCCCAACTGATAAGGTTCGATACCTGTTGTCAGTACCTCTTTTGCCATTTCCGCAGCCAGTTTTCCTTGCTCATAACCAAACAGTACTAAGCCTCCAATCGCTTTATCCTGACCAATTGAAAAATCCCAAAAACCAAAAGGGGGAACCGGGGTGTTTTTTGCCGACCACTGAAGAACTTGCTCTGCGGGAATATGGTTATTATCTTTGTCTTTAAGGGTGTGGAATAAACCTAAAAACACAGCATCATAATTATTAGCCGTACTTAACAGTTTATTTTGCCAGGTTTCCCAGTCACCAATTAACCTGATTTCGACCTTAATACCGGAGATAATTATCTGTGTATTAGTGGAAAATACCTCTTCTAAAATAGTGTGAGAGGTCAGGCTATTATCAAACATCAATAATATACTAGTTACTTTTTGGGGTAATAACTGGGCCACAGTTGGAATCGCACGTTTAATCAAAGGGCGCTCTAATACACCGGTTATGTTTTTACTATGATGAATATTGTAATGGCGGGGGTTATTGTTGATACCAAGGTAGATTACAGGTGTTACGGTTTGAGAAAAACGCAGAGAGAGGTAATTAAGCGCATTATCGTCACCTAAAATAACTAAATCGGGTTTTGTCTTTTGAAAGTGCTCCCAGGCTTTATTTGCTCTTTCCTGGTAAGCCGTTTTAGGCAGGCGTTTAGTATCCATCTGGAAATATAACAGCTCAAAATCATCTTTAAAGACCGATTTAATACCGTCAATATAATTCTGATCCCAAGCAAATTCGCTATGGTAACTTTCTATGATTAAGACTTTTTGTTTGCCTAATAACTGCAAAGGTAAGCAAAGCAATATTAGCCCCAGGCAACTGGTTATTATTTTTTTCACGTGCAAACCCTCATTTGCTAATTCCTTTTAGCATTACAGCCACTCTTTTATATTTAGCTGATTAAGTATAGTTCTTTATCTGTATATTAATTATCTGTTTGCTTGATATTTTGAGGGAGAAGGGCGAGTTAAACGTGCCTGATTCAAAGCAAACCGGCCGGTTACATGAGCTAATCGCTATCTATAGAATCCTAAGCTTAATAACACCCTCGCAGCAATTGCGTTATAATCCTTATATAAACATCACCTGAGACAATCAATTTGCCAGCAAATAATCCACCTGAGTCTGAAACAGTTCAAAGCTCAAATGAGCTTGTGCCTCATTCTAAACTCAAAATTGCCACCTTTAATCTGTTTAATTACCTTGAGCCTCCGTTTGCTTATTATGATTTTGAGCGAATCTACAGTGCGGCGCAGTGGGACAAAAAGCAGCGTTGGATTGCCGATTACTTGAATGAGTTTCAGCCCGATCTGGTTGGTTTTCAGGAGGTGTTTAGCCCTGAGTCGTTATGTGATCTGGTTTTACAACATGGTTATAAGCATTTTGCAGTGGTGGATCAACCCGAGATCGTTGATGATTTTATCTTCCGAAGTCCTGTGGTTGCTATTGCTTCACGTTATCCGATTAAAAATGTTGATGCAGTTATTCCAGATACAGATCTTGCGCTGGCAATGGGGCTTACAGACGATTTTTCGTTTAGTAGGCAAGTGTTGCGGGCAACGGTTGATTTACCGCATATTGGTGATTGTGATTGTTATGTGGTGCATTTTAAGTCTAAACGACCAATGCTTGAATTTGAAAATAACGATCGCCTGTCGAGTGAAAAAAATATTGTCGAAAAGCTTAAAGCGCAGGTGGCGGGTGGTTGGGGATCAACAATTCAACGGGGCAGTGAAGCTGCCCTGTTGATGGTTAATATGATAAACCGTCGTGAGAAAACCGGACTGCCTATGGTATTGATGGGAGATTTTAATAATACCCTGGCAGATGGCATTCTAACTCATCTGATAACGGACTCTCTACGTTTTGTTTCCAAATACGACAGCGAGGCTTTTCTTGCTAAATACCTGTTAAAAGATTCATGGGATCTGTATCAGGCAACCGATAATGACACTGAACATATAACACGTAAAGCGACCCATTATTTCGGTGAAACTAGTTCGGTGCTCGATTATATTTTATTGTCCTGTGAGTTTGATGCGCGCTGCCAATCAAGCATCTTTGAATTAAGTGAATACCACACTTATGACCGGCATTTAATCAATCCTATCTTTGATCGTGATGGTGAAAGTACCGATCATGGTATTGTGTTAGTGACACTGACGTTACGTTCATAATCTTGAAGTAGTTTGGGTATAGAAAGGAAGTTGTCATTGTCGTACCGTGAGATTTGCAGTTGAAGCACCTGAAGTATTAGAATTTGATAGTTGCTAAGTGTAATTGTTCGATTTGTGGAAAGTCGGAGGGCGCTAAAAAAGCCCTTAAAGAATTTAAGGACTTATTATTGAGCAATTATGATGGCGGTATTAAAAACTACAAACGAACACCCTCAACGTGTAAGTCCATATCCACATAACTGGAGCTGCCCATTACCTGGATCGCAAAGTCTGCTAGCTGCAAACGTGTTGTACCTTGAAAACCTGCGCGATATCCTCCCCACGGATCCTTACCTTCACCGATAAAATCAGCATCAATAGTGATCGTTTTAGTGACACCATGCAGAGTTAAATTACCGGTAATGGCTAAACTTCCATCGGCTTTGGAGCTTACTTGTGTACTGATAAATTTTGCAGTCGAAAATTTGCTCGCGTTAATGAAATCGCTGCTTTTAATATGTTTATCTCGCTCAGCATGGTTAGAATCTAGGCTACGAGTATCAATATTTACAGTCACTTTAGAAGCGGCAATATTTTGCGGATCAAAGCTAAATTGACCGTCGAATTTATTAAAACGGCCTTGAATAAAGCTGTAACCTAAGTGACTCACTTTGAAATTGATTGAAGCGTGTGCGCCTTTGCTATCTATGTTGTAATCTGCTGCGTTGGCAAATGTTGGCATTAGCATCGCAGCTGTTAGTGCCACTGGCAAAAATAATTTTTTCATTATTAAATTCCTATTGTTGTTTGATGCGAAGCATTTTATTTAGGGTATTGTCTTGATTAATAAAGTGATGTTTTAAAGCGGCAAGCGCATGAATAACCGCTAAGCCAATCAGTGTAAATGCCAGGTAGTAATGTACGATACCGGCAATATCTTCCTGGTTTTCAAAAAAAGAGCCAAAACCTGGCACTGAAAACCAGTTAAATATTTCGATACTTCGCCCGTCTGCGGTTGAGATCATGTACCCTGAAATAAAGATACTAAGTAATAAAAGGTAGAGGGTGGCATGGACTATTTTAGCACTTTGTATTTCCCACTTTTCACCTTCAATTTCAGGTGTCGCGGTTATCTTTTTCCAGATAATACGAAATAGGGTCAGTGCAAATAAACACAGGCCAATAGATTTATGCCAGTGAGGGGCTGTTTTATACCACTCACTGTAATAGTTGAGATCAACCATCCACAATCCAAGAGCAAACAAGCCGAAAATAAATAATGCTGAAACCCAATGCAGGAGTTTAGCTGTCATATTATATTGCTTAACTGCTTCTAACATTTAAATACCTTTCTAATATTATGAACACAAGTTCATCTTAGATGATATTTTTGACAATCAAACAGACAGAAAAAGAATAGTTTGTTCAAAATTTCTGATGGTTTATACCTAAACCATCAGAAATAGGGCAATCCATTTCCAAGCAGAGTTTATTCTTACTGAGTTTCTGGGAAGATGATTTGTTGTTTGGATTCAAGCCAGGTCGGGTATTTTTTCATTATTGATCTGAACAGTGCGGAGTCGCTAAAATTGCTTAACCAGATTTTTAGACTCGGGTAGGGACTTTGCTCAAACCACTCTTTATCAACACAAGCAAACTGGCGTATAAATGGAAATATTGCCATATCAGCAAGACTGATTTTTTCACCAGATAGGTAAGGGCTATTTGTCAGTCGGTTTTCTAATTTTGTTAAAAACTCTTCACCATTATCTCGGTAATAAATTGCAGGGTATTGTGGAAAACGGTCCGCATATTTGTATTTATCGAGCCAGCCTTTAAATTCAAAATCATTTTCGTCAATTAAACTTAACATCTCAGCTAAATTACCCTGCAGCCAACCATCAGGATCGCAACGTTCTAACGCCCAAACCATAATATCTAAACTTTCATCAAGTACAGTTCCATCTGCTGATTGTAAAACTGGTACAGTACCTTTTGCAGATAAAGCTATCATCTGCTCAGGTTTTAACTTTAAGGTGATTTCTCGAAGTGAAACCTGTTGTTGGCTATAGGCGATTGCTAAACGTGCACGCATCGCATAAGGGCAACGACGGTATGAATAAAGTATGTGATTCATAAGTTGATCCTAGGCAAATATTTTCTATAAAGTAACGCTTACAGCCAGTGCAAGCAAGTATTGTGCTTTTGTTTATATTGAGCATGGCTATAATTAAATTTCTCACTCTCTTAAAAAATTAATATTAGGTAAATTATGGAGTCATTTCGTTGGGATACGTATTTTGTTACTGGGCTTGCTGAGGTTGATCAGCAGCATTTTCATCTTGTCGGCTTAATAAATAAATTTGGTAATTTACTTGCACAAAATGAATTATCATTAAAAGATATTGAAACTGTTTTTCAAGAGCTACAGGAATATACGATTTATCATTTTCAGGAAGAAGAGACACTGATGGAAAAAGCGGGCATTGATGCGCGCTTTTACTCTCAACATATTAAAGCTCATTTAGATTTTTTATTAAAAATAACAGTAATGCATGATGAAATTTCAGTTGAAAATCTAACTGCATCAAGGGATCTTTTAAACTTTTTAACACATTGGTTGGTTTATCATATTTTGGGAATGGATCAAAATATGGCAAGGCAACTTGCAGCCATCAAGAAAGGCAGCACTGCAGAGCAAGCTTTTCAAGCTGAGAGTACGGAAGTTGATAGTGCGACCGAAGCGTTATTAAGTGCTTTAAGCAGCTTGTTTAAGCAGGTATCTGAACGTAATAAAGAGCTGCATCAATTAAATCAGACACTGGAAATGAAAGTTGCAAAACGCACGCAAGCGTTACAAGAAGCCAATCAACATCTTAAGCAACTTGCTGTAACTGATGCGCTAACTAACCTGCCTAATCGTCGTTATGCAATGTCTCATCTAACAGCATTGTGGAAAAAAGCGCAGCAAAAAAACAAACCACTTTCCTGTTTGGTGATTGATGCCGATCATTTTAAAGTAGTCAATGATACTTACGGGCATGATGCGGGTGATAAAGTATTAATTGAACTTAGCCAGCAACTGCAGCAAACGTTACGTAATGACGATATTGTCTGTCGTTTGGGCGGTGATGAATTTCTGGTTATTTGTGAAAATACCGATTTTGCGGGTGCTAAGCATATCGCACAGCTGCTATGTGACGCCGTGGCTGAACTTAAAGTACAAATAGGGGAAGGCACCTGGTGCGGCAGTGTCAGCATTGGTGTGGCGAGTAAACAAGATAATATGCAGCAAGTGGAAAAGTTAATTAAGATGGCAGATCAAGGTGTGTATTTAGCAAAAAAAGCCGGCAAAAATTGTGTTAAAAGTATGATTTAAAAAAGGGATAGTTTTACTGTTTCCCTGTGTTTTTTTACTTCGCTATCTGTTTTTTCTCTAATTGTGCTTGTTTAATAATTTGCCAGGAAGAGGATAAAAACAGACTTACTATACCCATGATACCTCAAGGTGCTTTATCAGGACTCAGCTCGGAGACCAGAATAAGGCACAGCATGAGGGTAATGGTTGCTCCCTTATCGAATGCTGTAACGCAATACTGGTTTTCGAGCTGAGCCCCCGCAGGGCAAGTCAAATTTCACTCATCTGCGTCGTTATAAAATCTCAATGTAGAACAACTATACTTCAATTTTATGCCTAGCATCTAAGTACAGTTTTCCTTGCTGATTTTGCATCTTAAGTAACATGGGTATAAGATAAAGGCAACAACTAAATCAGGTATTGCGCTGCCGCTAAACCAGGCACCAGAGGCCGCTATTAACACTAGCAGATTGCCTATTGCATCATTGCGACTACATAACCATACAAGAGCGCACATTGGTATGCCTCTATAATAGAACCTTAATAGCTCTTAATAACTGGAGGTTCAAATTTTTATTAATGGTTATTTTAATAAGTGATGGGAACTGTGATATGCCGGTATTTACTATCAAAAAATCGTTGCTGATTATTATTGCGATAAATTTTAGTTAATCTGTTATTTTGATCTATCTTATTGTTTCTCTGCTTTTTTCCAGCAAACGGTGCGCCTTCGCATAGTTTGGCAATCCCTCTTTGCTTTGATTATTCTTCGATGTTACCTTCCTTTTTTTTATTCATATTCGCAAACCTCTTGCAAAAACGGGTTTCTAGCTGAGATTTCGTCTCGCTAAATTATGCCGTTGCAAGTGGTCGTGTGTTACATAACAAAGATAGGGAGAATATCTTGCAAGGATTAGTGGATTTTTTAAATGGCATTATTTGGAGCCCGGCACTTATTTATTTGTGTTTAGCGGCCGGTCTTTTTTATTCCATTCAAACGCGTTTTGTTCAAGTTCGATTATTTCGTGAGATGTACCAATTATTACTTTCAGGTAAAAAATCAGAACATGGTATCTCCTCTTTTCAAGCATTAGCTGTTTCATTATCGGGTCGTGTAGGTACGGGGAATATCGCGGGTGTTGCTGCTGCTATCGGGTTTGGTGGTCCTGGCGCGGTATTTTGGATGTGGCTAGTGGCATTTTTAGGTGCTGCGACGGCATATGTTGAGTCAACACTGGCACAAATTTATAAAGAAGTAGATCAAGGCCAATATCGAGGCGGTCCCGCTTATTACATCGAAAAAGTAACCGGGCAAAAATGGTATGCCATTTTATTTGCACTTGCGACCATTTTGGCCTGTGGTCTGTTATTGCCGGGTGTACAGTCAAACAGTATTGGTAATGCAGTAGAGTTAACCTTTGGTAGCGGTGATATGATCAATACGGGTATTGGTATGATCAGCTCAACTAAAATTGCTACGGCATCTGTGATTGTTTTAATCTTAGGTTTCATTATATTTGGTGGTGTAAAACGCATTGCAAGCTTTACTCAATTTGTTGTGCCGTTTATGGCATTAGCTTATATCATCGTTGCCTGCATAATTATTGCACTTAATATTGGTGAGTTACCAAATGTGTTTGCCATGATCATTAGCGATGCCTTTACGCCGATGGCGGGAGTTGGTGCTGCAATAGGTTGGGGGGTTAAACGTGGTGTTTACTCTAATGAAGCGGGTCAAGGTACAGGACCGCATGCAGCAGCTGCCGCAGAAGTTGAGCATCCGGCACAACAAGGTTTAGTACAGGCGTTTTCCGTGTACATAGATACGCTATTTGTCTGTTCAGCAACTGCATTTGTGATTTTAATTACCGGCGCTTATAACGTGCATGGTATTGGCGAGACATTTTTAATACAAAATGTCGCTGCGGATATTGCCGCTAATAGCCCTGCTTATACACAAATGGCGGTTGAAAGGGTGCTTCCTGGTGTCGGCAAGCCATTTATTGCACTAGCGTTATTCTTTTTCTCGTTTACTACTATTCTGGCGTATTACTATATTGCTGAAACCAATGTTGCTTATATTCGTCGTACGTTAAAAATGCCTAACTTCACTTTTTTACTAAAGATCGCGCTGATGCTGGCAACCTTCTACGGCACTATTAAGGCCGCTAATCTTGCATGGGGACTTGGAGATGTCGGTGTTGGTTTAATGGCCTGGTTAAATATTATCGGTTTATTGGTTATCTTCTTTATGGGGAAACCTGCGCTTAAAGCATTAAAAGATTATGAGCTGCAGCGTAAAGCGCGCAAAGAGGTTTATACCTTTGATCCGCTTGCATTAGGTATTAAACATGCGGACTTTTGGGAAAACAAACATAAAGTAAATAACATTGATGTTGAAGATGATGAGCAAGAGTTTGTAAGGAAATAATATTAGTTTGTTGATATTGATTAACTAAAACGCCACTTATTAAAGTGGCGTTTTTACTGCTCTATTGTTCCTGTCTTTTCGCTCCTTTAAGCATTGCATCAACCAGTGCTTGTGCTTCGAATTTAGTTAACGCATCATCTGCGCCAACTTGATTGGCTCGATCTACGCTCATCTCACTGGAAAGCGAGGTATGTAAAATAATATAAGCATGGGCAATTTCAGGCACACTGCGCACTTCAAACGTCAGTTCATATCCATCTAAACCCGGCATTTCAATATCACTGACCAGAATATCGATTGGATTTTCTTTTTCTGCGCATTCTTTCATCACAGCCAGTGCATCATTACCATTTTTACAAACCTTAAACGGTACATCGATATTAGTTAGCGCATGTTCGAGTTGTCTACGAGCCACGGCTGAGTCATCAACCAAGAGAATATGCGAGTTTTGTAATAAACCTTTTTGCACGCCATTAATTTCAACTGCTTTATCATCTTCACTTGGAAATATCTCGGAAAGTAACAGCTCAACATCTAATAATTGGATAAGTTTATTTTCAAAATGGGTGATGCCGGTAATGTAGGTTTTATTTCCTAAGGAGTTTGGTGGTGGCTCGATATTTTTCCAGTTACATTCAATAATGCGTTCAATTTTTCGAACTAAAAAACCGACATGCATGCGACTGCAGTCTGTGATAATAATGACACAATTATTTTTCTCTTCTTCCCTTATTGGCGGGTAACCAACGGCTGCCGCCATATCAATGATGGTCAGTGTTTGCCCGCGAATACTGGCTGCACCAATTACATTAGCTTCAGCGTTAGGTAGTTGAGTCAGACGCTGATAGGGAACAATCTCTTGTATTTTTAATGTTCCCAGTGCAAAACTTTGCAACTGAGATAATTTGAAAAGTAATAATCCTTGCGATTGGCTGGATGTTGATTGCATAAAAAAATCCTCTACTTTTAATCTTTAGAATTATAGGATAAATATTGAAAAGCTGTGATAAATTAACGGATTATTAGATTTTTCTTAGTATTGAAGGGATCTAAGTTGCGCTTTATTAATCATTATTTTACTTTGTTTTATACTGTGTTGTTATTTTCTATCTCTGCCAACCATAGCCTTTCAAATTCTACCATTTGTAAATGTTTTTTCGACTTATTATGCTCAATACGATCTAATTTCGTTGAAAAAGGTCCTGCACGACAAGCTGTACAATAATTTTCATCCTGAAACTGCGCTGTTTTCAGC
>JABXKR010000330.1 GCA_013619145.1 Psychromonas sp.
AGAAAACCAGTAAGGGGTTATCTGCCGAAAGTAATTTAGTTGATATTCAGCGTATTTTTGCCGAGTTGATTAAAAGCCTAAAAAGCTCTTATGCAGAATTTGCAGACGATCTGTTAAAAACTATTTTTGAGCGGGAATTATCGCATTTAAGTGATTTACTTGAAGGTGTGCGTTTATTAGCACAGTGCCCAGCAAGTATTGAAGCACAAATTTTAAGTAAGGGTGAGCTGTTAAGTATCGCTTGCATGAAACAACTGCTTATAAGCAAAGGGCACTTGGTTGAGGTGATTAAACCACAAGAGAAGTTAATCGCTTACAAAGGTGGTTATCTTGAAGCACAAATAGATATCGAAGCTTCTCGTGCCCTGTTTGCAAAACAACCCATTATTAAAAATGCAATTTACTTAATGCCGGGTTTTACCGCTGGTAATGAGCAGGGTGAAACATTAGTGCTTGGCCGTAATGGTTCTGATTATTCAGCGGCAGTTTTAGCGGCTTGTTTAAAAGCAGAATGTTGTGAAATTTGGACTGATGTAGATGGCGTTTATAGTTGCGATCCGCGTCTGGTTAAAGATGCAAAACTGCTCAGTTCATTAAGTTATGCAGAAGCGATGGAGCTTTCTTATTTTGGTGCCAAAGTATTACATCCTAAAACAATCGCACCGATTGCGCAGCACCATATCCCATGTTTAATTAAAAACACGCATAATCCGCAGGCTGACGGCACTCTTATTGGCGTCGAACATGGTGAGCAGGAGCTACAAGTAAAAGGTATCTCTGATCTTAAAGGCTTAACTATGTTAAGCATTTCAGGAACGGGCATGAAAGGTATTGTCGGCATGGCCGGACGTATCTTTACAACAATATCTCGTGCCAGTGTGTCAATTATTTTAATTACGCAATCTTCCTCTGAATACAGTTTAAGCTTCTGTATCGCTTCAAGCGATACTGAAAAAGCGTTAGATGCACTAAATGAAGAATTTGCTTTAGAGTTTAAAAACAAGTTATTAGAGCCAATTGATCTAGTTGAAAAACAAGCCATTATCTCTCTGGTAGGTGATGGTATGAAAAAAGCGAAAGGTGTGGCAGCGCGTTTCTTGACCGCTTTAACGGAAGCGTCAATAAATATTACGGCGATTGCGCAAGGTTCATCTGAACGTTCTATTTCTGTGGTTGTTTCAGAACAAAAAGCACAAGAAGCGGTTGTCGCTTGTCATCAATACTTCTTTGGTAGTGTGCAATATATCGATATGTTCTTAATCGGCTGTGGTGGTGTTGGTGGCGCATTGGTTGATCAGGTTCACCGTCAGCAGCTACGTTTGGCTGAACGTAATATTCAAATTCGTGTTTGTGGTATTGCTAATAGCCGTGTGATGTTGATGAACGAACAAGGTGTTGAACTATCAAATTGGCGTGATCTGCTTAAAGATGCAACAGAAGAGCTTTCTTTATCAGGCATGCAGTCATTAGTTAATGATTCGCATATTATTAATCCTGTGATTGTCGATTGTACTAGTAATGATGCAATTGCCGCGCGTTATGTAGACTTTTTAGGTGCCGGTTTCCATGTGGTAACTGCCAATAAAAAAGCTAATACAAGCAGCATGGATTATTATCATCAGCTGCGCTTAACTGCATTAATGAAACGCCGTAAGTTCCTATATGATACTAATGTTGGTGCCGGTCTACCTGTTATTGAAAACATGCAGAACCTGTTTAACGCAGGTGACCAGTTAATTAAATTTAACGGTATTTTATCGGGGTCTTTATCATTTATTTTCGGCAAGTTAGACGATGGTTTATCATTTTCGGATGTTACCACGCAGGCCCGTAATATGGGCTTTACTGAACCAGATCCGCGTGATGATTTAAGCGGTACAGATGTTGCGCGTAAATTACTTATTCTTGCACGTGAAGCGGGTATGGATTTATCACTTGATGATGTAGAGATTGAACAGGCACTACCACCTGGTTTTGACGACACAGGTACAGCGGATGAGTTTATGGCGCGCTTGCCTGAAGCGGATGCATACTTTAAAGAGCTTCAAGAGAAAGCGGATGAAAAAGGCCAGGTATTACGTTATATCGGCAGTATCGAAGATGGTAAATGCAAATGTAGCATTAAAGCTGTTGATGCTGATGATCCGCTTAACAAAGTAAAAGATGGTGAAAATGCATTGGCATTTTATAGCCAGTATTATCAGCCAATCCCGCTGGTCTTACGTGGTTACGGTGCTGGTACGGAAGTTACAGCTGCTGGTGTATTTGCTGATGTACTACGCACATTAAACTGGAAACAGGAGCTTTAATATGTCTTATGAATTAGCAATAAATGCGACGCATAGGCAAAGTCGCTGTTCCCAGTTTTTAGTAGTACGTACAACTGTAAAAATTCAGAAACAGGAGTTATAAATGAGTGTTGTAGCATATGCTCCTGCCTCGACTGCAAATGTCAGCGTAGGTTTTGATGTATTAGGTGGTGCACTGGCACCAATCAATGGCGAATTACTTGGTGATCGCGTAAAAATTTCAACGGGTGATTATGGTTTTTCACTAGAGTGTATTGGTCGTTACGCACATAAACTGCCAACTGATTCTAACAGTAATATTGTTTACCAATGTTATTTAGGTTATCAAGCTGCTCTGAGCAAGTTAAACAAAGAAATTTTGCCTGTAAAAATGATACTTGAGAAAAACCTACCTGTAGGTAGCGGCTTAGGCTCAAGTTCAAGCTCGATTGTTGCTGCATTAGAAGCTTTAAATGCATGGCATGATTACCTGCTTGATAAGACAACAATGCTTGCATTAATGGGCGAAATGGAAGGGCAGATTAGCGGTAGTGTGCATTATGATAATGTAGCACCTTGTTACTTAGGTGGTATGCAGCTGATGATTAATGAAGATGGTATTATCAGTCAAACCATTCCCTCTTTTAAAGAGTGGTACTGGGTTGTTGCCTATCCTGGTATTACGATTTCGACCTCTGCTGCGCGCGATATTTTACCTGCACAATATCGTTTAAGTGAAACACTTACTTATGGTCGTCGTTTAGGTGCATTTGTGCATGCAAGCTACAGCAAGCAACCTGAACTTGCAGCAAAAATGCTTAAAGATGTGATTGCTGAACCATACCGTTCACAACTTATCCCCGGCTTTAAAGAAGCACGACTTTTTGCTGAACAAAGCGGCGCATTGGCGATGGGAATATCAGGATCCGGTCCGACAGTATTTGCTGTGATGACCGATCTTCAACAAGCAGAATCACTACAAAATTGGTTAACGGAAAACTTCCTTCAGAACGATGAAGGTTTTTGTCATATCTGCCGTCTTGATGAACAAGGCGCGCGCGTGTTAGGAACAGAACTATGAACTTATACAACATCAAAGACCACAGCGAACAAGTAAACTTTCAACAAGCTGTAAAACAAGGGTTAGGGCGTGGGCAAGGACTATTTTTTCCGGAAACAATCACACCACTTGAAAATATTGATGCACTATTAGAAATGAATTTAGTTGATCGTTCAGCTGAAGTTTTATCACATTTAATTGGTGATGAGTTAAGCAAAGAAATTGTTCATAGTATTGTTTCTAAAGCTTTTACTTTTGAAGCGCCGGTTAAAAAAGTGACTGATAATATTAATGCATTAGAACTTTTCCATGGTCCCACTTTGGCGTTTAAAGATTTCGGCGGCCGTTTTATGGCGCAGTGTTTAGCGCAGTTTAAAGATGACGGTAAAATTACTATTTTAACGGCAACATCAGGTGATACCGGTGCCGCTGTTGCGCATGCTTTTTACAATATGGAAAATATTGATGTGGTTATCCTTTATCCAAAAGGAAAAATCAGCCCATTGCAGGAAAAGCTGTTTTGTACATTAGGCGGCAATATCACTACGATTGCTGTTGAAGGTACATTTGATGACTGTCAGGCGATGGTTAAACAGGCATTTGATGATCAGGAATTAAAACAGGCCATTGGCCTGAACTCTGCAAACTCAATTAATATCAGCCGTTTACTTGCACAAATTTGTTACTACTTTGAAGCGTTTGCACAATTAAGCGCTGAACAACGTAAAAATTTAGTTGTTTCAGTACCAAGCGGTAACTTTGGTGATTTAACTGCAGGTCTATTAGCTAAATCGTTAGGCTTACCTATTAAACGCTTTATCGCAGCTACTAATGAAAACGATACTGTACCGCGCTACCTTGCTGAGGGGACTTGGTCACCAAAAGCAACGATTGCGACACTTTCAAATGCGATGGATGTCAGTCAACCAAATAACTGGCCTCGTATCGAAGAGTTATTTAAAGTAAAAGGTTGGTCTTTATCTGAGCTTGGTTACGGCAAGTTAAGTGATGCTGAAACTAAAGTAACGTTAACTGATTTAGATAAATTAGGTTACTTATGTGAGCCTCATGGCGCAATTGCATACAGTGAGTTAACAAAACAGTTGAAACAAGACGAAACAGGTTTATTCTTGTGTACTGCACATCCGGCTAAATTCAAAGAGAGTGTGGAAGAGATTTTAGGACGTGATATTTTCATTCCTGAAGAGCTTGCTTCCCGTGCTGACTTGGCATTGCTTTCGAAAGAATTTCCGGTTGATTTTGCAAAAATTAGAGAACTATTAATGTCACTATAGTTTCTTGAAATAGGATATATTTGCAAATAATAAAGGGCGTGCTACACGCTCTTTTTTTTGGAGCTTCAAATGGGTAAAGTATTAAATGATCTTTTAGATCAGCTTAGTTTAGAGAAACTAGAAGAAAATCTATTTCGTGGTGAAAGCCAGGATCTTGGTTTAGGTGTGGTTTTTGGTGGACAAGTGATGGGACAGGCAATCTCTGCCGCTAAGGAAACCGTACAGCCTGAGCAACAAGTACACTCTTTTCACTCCTATTTTCTACGCCCGGGTAAAACTGATCAACCGATTATTTATGATGTAGAGCGTATTCGTGATGGTCAAACACTTTCAGCAAGGCGTATTAAAGCGATTCAAAATGGCCAACCCATTTTTTATATGACAGCTTCTTTTAAAGCAAAAGAAAATGGCTTTGAACATCAAGATGAAATGCCCTCTGCGCCAGCACCTGAAGATTTAATTTCTGAGCAGGATATGGCATTGATCCATACCGATCTGTTACCTGCTTCAATTCGTGATAAGTTGGTTGCTGAAAAACCAATTGAGATGCGGCCTGTTACTTTTGTTAACCCTATCGATCCAGAAGTTGAGCCAGCCAAACGTTTAGTTTGGTTTAAAGCAAATGGAAAAATGCCGGATGATTTACGTATTCACCGTTATTTATTAGCCTATGCTTCTGATTTTAACTTTCTGCTGACTGCATTACAGCCTCATGGTGTTTCATATTTTACTGAAGGTATGCAAGTGGTAACTGTGGATCATTCTATGTGGTTTCATCATGATTTCCGCTTGGATGACTGGTTATTATATTCGGTAGAAAGTAGTGTTGCATCTGATGGGCGCGGTTTAGTGAAAGGGCAGATTTTTACACGAGATGGGAAATTGGTTGCATCAACCATTCAAGAAGGTTTAATTAGACAAAGGCGTTAATACCAAATCCAATAATTTTCTATTCATTTATGCTTGTTAAAATGAATGCTAGCTTCGTTATTGATTTTGTAATTAGAATAACTAGTTACTGCAATCAATGCCTTGCTTTCATCCATTTTTCCTACGCCTAAATAGAGTACCTAATTAATGGAATTGGTATAATCGTATTGCTACCGTCTATAAATATGGAGATAAAAATGAACAAACAGTTAACCATCTCTTCTTTGTTATTAGCGAGCTGTTTTGCATTGCCAATAAACGCTGCAGAAGTCGATCATACATATAATATTAATTATATTAATGATGCTCCTGTTCTTAACGGTCAGGGAGTGGATAAAGCTTGGGAAAAAGCGAACCCGTTAATTGATTTTACCTTTCCTTGGCGCGCAGATCCGGCTCCAGCGACAGAGTTTCGCGCATTATGGAATGATAAAGCCATCTATTTCCGTTATGTCGTTGCAGATAATAATCTATCTATCGGCCGTAGCGCAGAGCGTGGTGTTTTAGATTCTGACCGTGTTGAACTGTTTTTAGCTAAAGATCCACAGTTATCAACTTATTACACGCTGGAAATTGATGCACAAGCACAGGCCTACAGTGCGATTGCTTCTTATAGTGTGAACCTTAAAAAGCGCACTTCGCTTGTTGATAGCTGGGACTGGGGAAGTGTCGAAAAATATGCATCAGTGACCGCTAATGGCTATATTGTTGAAGCAAAAATACCACTGGATAAGATTTCAGAATTAGGACTTTGGCAGAATAACGAAAAAACCCAATTACTGTGTGCATTAATGCGAGCGGAATTTACGCCATTAGAGGATGGCAGTATTGATATGGGCTGGATGACCTGGGTTGATCCGAAAACAGCAAAGCCTAACTTCCACAATCCTGGGACATTCGGCAAGTGTAATCTTGTTAAGTAGGAAAATGTTGTAAAACAGGCATAACACTCTTCATTATCTTTTCCGCCTATAATATCTATTTTTATGGGCGGCCTTTCTTTGCAACTTCATTAAGCAATTACCCAGTTAGATAACACTTAAATTCTGAATGAGTTAATGGAATTGCCCTTATATTTGGAAGAAAATAATATGACAAATAACTATTGTGTATCATCAGTAGCAAGTTTAGTGCTTTTATCTGCGAGTTTCGGGTTATCTGCATCAACAGAAGCACACAAAAATTCTGTTTATTGGGACGCTTACCTTGAATCGAGATCCGCTGGAACTGACTTGTACGACTCCTCTTTTCTGCCGGGTAATATCGATATTCTGACCAATTTTTCTTATGCGGGTTTTGAGCGGGGAGAAAAACCGATCCCGACATTAACGTCACCTTTTAATCAGGCAAAAAGCGATTTTGATTCAGCAACAGGTTATAAAGTTTTTAAGGTTGATGATTATGGTGCAGCTGCAGATAATAAAAAAAGTGATAAACAAGCCATAAAAAAAACTATTAAAGCTGCTGAAGATTATGTTTCATCAAATAAGGGAGCAGGAGCAATTATTTATTTTTCTGCCGGCCGATATTTAATTAACGAAAAGTCAGATATGCGGTTTATCAATGCGACAGATAAAGATGCCGTTGCTAACGAGCAGGTTATCAAAATTACTAAAAGTAATATTATCTTACGTGGTGCTGGGCAGGGTGAAACTGAATTGTTTATGTCTGAGTCATTGTACCCGATCGATAACAGCAAAATGTGGACAACACCACGTATATTATCATTTAGCGTTAAACGTGCAATATCAGCTCAAACGCCCGTGACTTCAGAAGTGATTTCCGGAACTACTAAATCGCTTCAAGTTAAATCATCTGACCATTATAAAGTTGCTGACTGGATAAGGTTGAATAGCGTAATCACTCGCCATGAAGTGATAGAGAAAGAGGTGGCTCCTTATAAACTGGAAAAATCATGGACAGCGTTAAATAGCGGACTTAAAATTCATGAATATCATCAGATAAAATCAATCACTAAAAATAAGCTGACTTTTTATACTCCGATCCAGGTCAATATAGAGTCAGAAGACAGCTGGTCTATAGAGAAGCACCAGCCGCTTGAAAATGTCGGTCTAGAAGCGCTAACTATTCGTGGTAACTGGCAGGATAAGTTTAAACATCATCATCGCAGTGCTGACGGCACTATTCATGACAGTGCCTGGAGTCTGGTTGTATTTGCTAATGTTGTTAATTCATGGGTAAGGAAGGTTACCTTCGTTGATTTTAATGCTGCACTTCAGTTAAGGGATAGTGCATATTCTACAGTGAAAGATATCACTCTGAAGGGCAATAGCGGCCACCTCTCATTACAATTTACCGGATCATTTAATAATGTATCGATTAATGTTGATGATCAGTCTGCTACTTGGCATGCTCCAGGTTTTTCACATGCTTCTTCATCTAACGTGCACTTTAAAACGCAATTTAAAGGCGATACTTCATCAGATCTACATGGCGCGCAACCGCGTATTAATTTATTTGATAATGTTAAAGGTGGCTGGGTATACGGCCGTTGGGGAGCTGCGGTTTCCAATCAGCCAAACCATTTAAAAGGTCTGGTGTATTGGAACTTTGAAAATATCGGTAAGGCGGTCAAAGACTTTGAGCTTATGCGTAAAAATAACCGTTATGGGCGTCTTATTGCGCCTTATATGATCGGCAATCACGGTGCGCCGATCCATTTCGCCTCAATGAAACCTTATTCTGATTATACCCATTCCATTGCGGCTGCAGACTATCAGATAAAGCTTGCGGATCAGCCTCAAGCGATTCTGGAATCCGCAGGGCAGCCTGTCTATCCGCAATCTCTGTATCAGGCTCAGGTGAAGCTGCGTCTGGGTTATTTGCCACAATGGCTAAAGTAGCTGGAGAGTTTCCTGAAAGGGCATAAGTAAAGAGGGTGTGGCTGAGTCCATTAAGCCGCACCCTGATTGATTTTATAGCTGTTTAAACCTTCTCAGGCGTAATAGTGCCAGTAGAGATGTCAGGATAATCAGACTGCTTGAGCCGCCGCCACCACCGGGAGTTGGATCGGGGTCCGGAGTTGGATCGGGGTCCGGAGTTGGATCGGGATCAGGATTGCCTCCATTCTGGGTCAATATCAGATTAATTGATTCACCAAACATACTCTCAACATCAATAATGGTATTTCCATTTTGGTGCAGATAAGTGGCATCTGTGATATCCCATTCTCCATTAATTTCAACCTGAATAGGAACAGCTATGGTCGCCTGATCATTCTCCTGAATATTTAGTTCCGGTGATGCAATACTCAGATCAATTTGCAGCCCGTTAACCTTAGCCAGCAGCAGTGCAGTGGTGCTGACAGATTTAACTGGCCCCTGCGTAAATGTTGTACCTGCAAAGCTGCTGTAGCCATACAGGTTATTATCAATATCATGCAGAATCTGACCATTTTCATTGCTTTTGCTGCTCACAAATGCCGGATTGCTTTTCATCTTACTGGCAAATTCAGCCATTTCTGCCGGGGTGGTATTCATCACCATAACATATTGGTATTGCGCATTATCCGGTGCAACCCCGTGATCAATCCAGGCGGAAGAAAATTCACCGCTGGTCGGTGCTGTGGTTTTTTCATGGCGCGACTCTTGTGAGCCACGATTGACAGTTACCTGATCAGCTTCAAGTAGATAGTAGCCGACCCCGTTGTCATCAATCAGCCAGTCACCAGATGTCAGCTGTTTTGAAAAAACAGACTGTTTGTACTGCGTGCCATTGATCCAGACCCCTTGCGGATTATCGCCAATAGCAAGCTGGAACAGGGTTGTTTCAGTACGGTTAGCACCATCAGAATTACTGATCCCGTTACCGCTTAAAAAGAGTTTATCTTGAGCTGCCAGAACAAACTTTTTAGCGACAAAGCTCGGTTCAAAATTTGTCATGTCTGGTGCTTTATGTTTAAAGGTAAACAAGCTGTATTTTTCATTCAATGAGGTTGAACCGCTGACCCCCTCTTCTGAACGGATCATCACAGTTGATGTTTTAGGGCTTTCCAACTGATCATAGTCGAGGTGAATGGTGGTGGCACCCGGGTTGCGATTCCAGTCCCACCCTTCCTGGCGGAAGCCGAATTCGCTCGGATCGCCATAAGGCATAACGTGAACGCTACCGTGACTTTGGTAACGACCATAGCGGTTATCCTCAGTATAGATTTCGGCGGACCAGACATCTTTGTTATAACCTTTGATCACCGCCATCCTATCCCCGTCACGATGGATAGTAAATGCGCCGCCGTTAAAGCTCCAGCTGCCCTGAGGAAGGGAGGCCGATTGAATCTGTTTGCCGAAAATCGCTTCACTTTGCGCAGAGCTGCTGTTGGTTACCTGCAGATAAATGGCGGCTAATTCTTCATCTAGCTGTGGATAGCTGTTTGCCAGCAATTGCATACCGTCAGCATAGCGGCTAACGCTGGGTGCTGTAAATGGGTGGCGACCTGCCAGGCCAAGAGGTACAACCGGGTTAGAGTATTTCCAGCCCGCGATCATTACAGATTTAAGCTTATCTAATCCTTCTTTTTGTACGCTGAAGGTGCTGTTTTTCAGTAATGAAACAACAAGCGCGGCACTGTCAAAAGCAGGGAACGCGTATCCCGGATAATGGCCGTTATGTCGCCATGCTGTACCGTCTGCTCTGAACCCGTCATTGGTTCCCGGTGGTGTTTGTGCTAACGCTCCGCTAAAGAAACTGGAAAATTTATGTAATAGGGCGATCTGTTCGCTATCGTCAGGATTAAGTAACAGCAGTGCCAGATGTTGTTGAGACAGAGTATTGAAATAGTCCAAATTAGAGCTTGCAGGAGTTACTGCCATATCAAAGCTCTCTTTGAATTCACGGGAGAACCACAGCAGTGCTTTATAGGTTGGTGTAAGCAGATTCGTTTCGCTTAGGACTTTTTCCATCAACAATGCTGAAATATACCACCAACGAGAACTGTATCCCCAGTGATGAGTGGTGACAAGAGCACTGCCGTCACTGAACCCCTGATCCAACAGATGCTCTGTCATCAGCGAATACATTTCGGCGAGACGTTGTTTATCTGCGACAAAGTCAGGGTGGTTATAGGCTTGCGCAATATTCAGCATTAATTTGGCATAGCCTGTGATTTTACCGCCCTTGCTATCACCATCACCTAATATTACGTACTGTGCAAAATCAGCTTTATCCGTAGCGGACAGATCATTAGGCTGGTAGATGACCTGCTGTTTATCGGTCAGAATATGACGACCCGTTATATTCCCCGCATTGTCTTTGACAATATTAAACTGTGCAAACTTGCTTTCTAGGCTGCTGATAGTGCCGGGATTAGCAGCGAACTCTTTTATAAGTGTTTCTTTAATCTGTTTGGCATCAGTCAGCTCCTGCTGAGTAGGAGCCGGCAGATTGTCAGCAAGGGCAAAGTCAATTTCAGGGACCGTAATACGTGTCGAGACTTGAGCATCAGACCATTGATAACGGTAGTCATCAACAGAAACCATTACGCGATCAATAAACAGCTTACCAGATACCTGCAGTCCTTTGTTTGGCGCAGTAAAACCTATTTTTTCAAATTGTGTGCTAACAGTTGGGGAAAAATCAAGATTCAATGATATGCCCACTGCGCGCCAGCCGGTAAAATTAAGTCCGACCGGGAATGTGCTGACCTGATTATTACTGCTATCGGAAAGCTTAACCATCAGGGTGTCATCGACTGCGACAGGATTATAGATCCAGAAAGACAATACCTGAGTTGCTCCCCGTCCCATGGCCGATGTAGCCTGGCTGTCTGTTATGCGCTCGAATGTGTGGTTAAGAATCAGTTCTTGCCCTTGATTCCATTGCCAGAGCAAAGACTGCTCACCAAGAATCGAGCGGGTCGTCGAAAGTTGTGTATTGCTGCCGCTAATCCATGTCGGAAGAGCGTTTTGTTCAAAGCTCAGAATTTGAGATTCAAGAGTATTAACCGCGCCATAACTACTGGCAGAAAAAGACAATAAAGCAGGAAGAAGCAGTTTACAAAAGGGGAGTCTGGTATGACCGAAGCTAGTTAACATCATATGCTCACTTATAGTATTGTGATAATTATTACATTAAGTAAGTAATAACTTACTTAATGTAATTGCTATTGTTTGAAGATGTAAATTAAAAGGGATGATAGCTGTCATCCCTTTTAATTTTGCTGATTAACCTTTAGTTAACAGCTCTTGTACAGGAAACAAAACGACCATTACCTGCCGAATTATTACCTGATGCGCCATTGTCATAGAATTTCACCGAGTTTACTTTTGAATTGCCGGCATCGATATCGGTGGTTAACTTAGTCGCACTCCAATATGGTGTTGCAGTAGCACCAGTAACAGGCCAGCCAAAGACAGGAGACGCAACACTATTAACACTGCCCATTACACCCGGTTTTGCTGCAAATGTTGTCTTATCAAAAAGAGTTGCAAATTTTATCAGTAGTGCACCTGTATCTGCCATCGGAGCTACATTTCCAAATGTTGTAAACGCATCTGCAGTGTAAGTTGAATCATTACGGCTTGCAGGTAAGTACCAATTTGTACCTGCATCATAAAGGTTCAGACAAATACCTAAACCAGGAGTTGTATCAAGAGTCTGAACTACACCATTAGTAATATCAGCAGTAGTCCTCGAGTCCATTTTTAAAGATGCCCACTCAATACCCATAACAGCTTGAGAGTAGTGAGCTTTTGGTAAATCTGTGCCAAAACCTGCATCAGCACCTAAAAGTACTTCAGCTTTAGTTAACGGACGGTGGTAAACAACCGTTCCTCTAAATGTCACCTCGCGAGTCGGCTCAATTGCGCGTTTGCTTGCGTCCGCTTGATCATAATAAACGCCGCCAGTAACATCTGTTTTAGCTTGTTGTGATGCCAGTAAGCAGATATCGCCTTGTTCAACAGTTGTAATACAAAGTTCAACATCTTTACCGATATAATTTGCAGCATTTTCTGTCGCTGTTGTAACACTGCCGGCTCTGATTGCTTGATCCCAGTCAGCATCATCGATCATGCCGTTATTGTTACCTGAAACTGCTTCAAAATCAGCTGCAATATCAGTTAAGGTAGTAAGAACAGTGCCGCCTATTGTGTAAGTTGCAGTTGTTGCTTTTTCGCTACGAGAGTTATCATTGGTAGGCCCTTCAGTATCTAATGTATCGACCTTCCAAGAATAAGTTGGTGATTGGTAACCATGCACTTCAGCTGTCAGTGTTTTACTAAACTCCAGAGCGCCGGTTATTTTAAAGCCAAATACAGTGATTTCTGGTGAACATGCTTCAACACCTGCATCACTATCAGTCGCTTTAGGTATCACACAATAAGTCAGTGCTTTACCAAGTTCCAATTCAGAAATCGTCAGATCACAAGCTGTGCCGACAGTACAAGTAGTTGAAGTAAGTGCAACTCCATCTGCTTTCCAGGTTACGCTTGATACATCAAGAGCCCCAGTTGCAGAAGCTGTATAGTTATAACCGGCAGTTAATACGTCAGCAACTTTTGCGTGAGCAAGATCTTGAGTGCTTGTAACTGTATTGAGTGTAACAGTTGGAATATCTCCCACTACGTCAGCTATTCCAGTCACCTCTGTTGCACAAACTTCAGTGCCACTCTTAGGTAAGCCGGTTTTCGCTACTGGCGTGACACAAAATGTAATGCTTGTACCTTTATCAACAGCTTGAAGTGTGTATGTTGCTGATGTTTCATCTGCAATATTTGTGTTATCGCGTTTCCATGTAACTGTAGAGGTTCCTTCACTATCACTATCAGTATCTGAATAAGTGTAAGCGCCGGTTAATTCTGAGCCGACTGTATTACTGCCGCTGATGCTAACTACAACTGTAGGTGCATCACCTGTAAGTGCAGCTGTATTCGCTGTCTGATCAGAACAAACTTGATCACCGCTCAGAATGTAATTTTCTATAGCGTCAGGATTTTGTGATACAGGCGTAACACAGAACTCAATCTGCTTACCTTCTTGTTGATTCGATAATGTGTATTGCTGTGTATTAGCTCCTGCAATTACACTGCCGTTGCTTTTCCATACAAACTGGCTGGTACCTTGAGGATCGTTTTCCGGATCGCTGTAGCCATAAGTAGCTGTTAATAGATCGCCTACAGTTGGCGTTGCATTGTCAATAATAACATTTGCAGCTTCAGGTTTTGTGCCGTTAGATTGGCCTGTGATAGGAGTTGAACAAACTTCAGCTCCACTTTTCGGTAAACCGGTTAGTGCGACAGGTGTTGCGCAAAATGTAATCGCTGCACCTTTGTCTATTTCTTGAAGTGTATAAGTTGATGCTGATTCAGCATCGATAATTGAACCGTCGCGCTTCCATGAAAAGGTAGAGCTTCCTTCAATATCATCGTCGGCATCATTATATGTGTAAGAGCGGGCTAATACAGAGCCGACTGTATTATTACCGCTGATACTTGCTGAAGCGATCGGAGCTGAGCCTGAAAGTGGAGCGATTATTCCAGTAGTTGCTGAGCATTGCTCATCACCTGAAACTGGATAATTTTCGATAGAGTCAGGGTTCTCAGATACAGGTGTTACACAGAACGTAATTGCCTTACCTTCTTGTTGTTTCGATAATGTGTATTGCTTTGCATCAGCCCCGGCAATTGCATTACCGTCTATTTTCCATGCGAATCTGCTTACAGCTTCAAGGTCGCTTTCCGGATCGCTGTAGCTATAAGAAGCTGTTAATTTATCGCCTACAGTTGGTGATGTATTATCAATAGCAACAGAAGAAGCTTGTGGTTTTGAGCCAATTTCAGGTAAGCCAGTTACTTGGGTTGGCTCTGAACATTTTGTTTCACCAACAGTATTATTGCTTCCTTCTGCCACAGGAGTAACGCAGAAATAAATATTTTTATCTAGATTTTGCTCACTAATTAGTAGAGTCACCTCTTCACCAATGCTGGCATCATTCTCAGGATCTTTATCATTATCCTGTACTTTCCAATTATATAAACTGGTGCCTTGCGTGCGTTGGGGAACATTAGGGTCTGTAAAGGTGTAGTTTCCTGTTACCGTTGAGCCTACTATGCTCTCACCGGTGATATTAAGCGCTGAAGCAATCGGTGCTGTATCAGGCTGTTCAATGTTATTGTTCGAGTCGTCACTGCTGGAATTACAGGCACTTAACATGGCTGTTGTTGCCAACGCCAATGCACAATATTTAAATTTCATTATCCTTACCCCTGTTGTCTCTTTGATAGCTATTCATGATGTAAATAGAGTGTTACATCAATCCATGAAATGTTGAATTGAAGCTTTCGTTAGCTTACGATTCTTTTCGTAGTATAAATAAAAAAAGGTGGTTATGTAATCGATCTTTGGGGTTTTGTTTCGAAAATGTGATTTGTGTTTGTTTTTGTTTTGTTTTGTTTTGCTTTCGTTTTATTGGGGTTGTTGGCTGCCACTTACTTCCTCCTCTTTTTAATGTCGCTAACCTGTTGATGTGCGGGTTGTTGTATGTGGTTTGATGCTACTTCTTGTCGGTTTATGTTCCTGCTGACAGGTGTAAGCTCTGTTTTTGTTTGCTTTCCTTGTTTTACTGTTGCTTGCGCTTTGCTCTGCGCATGATACTGCTTCTTTGTGGTTGTTTTTGTGTTAGATCATTTGATAACTGTTCGTTTTGATAAATGCAAGCAGATGAAGGTAAGGTCGGGATCTAAGCTTGTTGAATATAAAAGGGCTGCATTAAAGCTATCGCGCATTGTCGGCACTGATCCATGCAGGTAGCGTGGGCTGTTGAATCATAATATTGAGATTTAAGAGGGGAGCATGACAGTGATTTGATAGTGAGAGCAGTAATTGACGAGCTCAAATAGGTATAGGAGTGGGTAATCTTAAGTTGATGATGAGTAGTGAGTGGCTAGTTGATAGAAAAGAAAAAGGGATGGCCGCGGCTATCCCTTTTTGAGCTTGTGATTAGAATTTAATTGGCACTTCGGGCACAGGAAACAAAACGACCGTTAGTTACCGTATTATTGCCTGATGAACCATTATCATAGAATTTTACCGCGTTTGCTTTGGTATCATCTGCAACAGGTTTAGTCGCACTCCAGTATAGGGTTGCAGCCGGGCCTGTAACTGGCCAGCCAAAGATAGGTGATGTATGACTATCAAAACTACCCATTACACCAGTTCGTGCTGCAAGTGTTCCAGGATCAAAAATATTTGCAAATTTAATCAGTAGTGCCCCTGTGTCTGCAATAGGAGCTGCATTTCCTAATGCCGTATAGGCGTCTATAGTGTATGCTGAATCCCCACGGCTTGCAGGTAAGTACCAATTTGTACCTGTATCATAGAGGTTCAGACAAACACTCAAACCAGGAGTCGTAGCATCAGTATGCTCCAGTTTGAAAGATGCCCACTCAATACCCATCTCAGTTTGAGAGTAATGAGCTATTGGTAAATTTGCGCCAAAACCGGCATCTGCCTTTAAAAGTGCTTCAGCTTTAGTTAACGGACGGTGATAAATAACCGTTCCTCTAAATTCCACCTCACGAGTAGGTTCAATTGCGCGTTTGTTTTCGTCCGCTTGATCATAGTAAACGCCGCCAGTAACATCTGTCTTCGCCTGCGCTGATGCCAGTAAGCAGATTTCACCTTTTTCAGCAGTTGTGATACAAAGTTCAACATCTTTACCGATATAATGTGCTGCATTTTCTGTCGCAGATGTAACGCTTCCCGCTCTGATAGCCTGATCCCAGTCCGCATCATCTATTATGCCGTTATTGTTGCCTGAATTGGCATCAAAATCAGGATCAATATTTGTTAAGGTAGCAAGAACCGAGTCGCCTATCGTGTAAGATGCAGTGGTTGCTTTTTCGCTGGGTGAGTTATCATTGCTAGGCCCTTCAGTATCTGATGTATCGACCTTCCAAGAATAAGTTGGTGATTGGTACCCGTAAATTACAGCGGTCAGTGTTTTACTGAACTCCAGAGAGCCCGTTATTTTGACCCCAAATACAGTGATTGCTGGTGAACATGCTTCAACACCTTCTGGGCTATCCGTTGCTTTTGGTGTTACACAGTAAGTCAGTGCTTTACCTAATTGCTCTTCAGAAAGAGTCAGATCACAATCTGTGCCGACAGTACAGCTGGCAGTAGCAATGATCACATCATCCGCTTTCCAGTTGCTAATTGACTGATCCGCCGCACCTGATGCTGAGGCGGTGTAGATATAACTGCCCGTTAACAGATCGCCCACCTGTGCGACATTAATATCATTATTGCTGGTAACTGCGTTTAGGGTAATGGTTGGAATATCACCCACTGGTTGAATAATATCGTTGATTGGAGCGGAACAACTCTCGCTTCCCTCATTCGGTAAACCTGTTTGTGCGAACGGTGTTACACAGAAGGTCAGCTCTGTACCTATGTCTTCCGCTTGAGCGGTATAAATAGCTGTATTTGCGTCAACTATGGCTACATTATCGCGTTTCCACACTAGGGGTGAAGTGCTTTCCAGATCATTGTCATCATCAGTATATTGATAAGAGCCAGTTAATTCTGCACCAACCGCATGTTCACCTTCGATTAGGATATTGCTGGCAACAGGAGCACTACCTTGCAGAGCTTGTGTCAGCGCTGTTGCTGGTGAACAGACTTGATCACCGATAGTTGGGTAGTTTTCGAAAGCGTCAGAGTCCTCAGAAACAGGTGTAACACAGAAAGTAATTGCCTTATCTTGTTGAAGCTTAGTCAAAACAAGTGAAGCTTGATTGGCTGCAACGATTATTTCACTATCAGCTTTCCATACAAACTGGCTAGTCGCCTCAATATCGCCATCAGCATCGGAGTAGTCATATGAAGCTATTAATGTATCACCTACTGTTGGTTCGCTATTATTAATTGTCACATTACTGG
>JABXKR010000332.1 GCA_013619145.1 Psychromonas sp.
AGTTGGCTTGCTACTTTTGGATAATTCATAACTTCCTCCAAATGAAAATTTCTATTCCGTTAGTTCCAAAATGACATTGTGGGAACGTTTGTAAAAAACGGTGACGCAAGGCCACCGTAAATGAGTCTAACGAACAAAATTAGGGATCCTAAATATAACCAGGACTATTGCGCAAGAGAGCCGCAATGAACGTATCAATTAGAACCATGTTTCCATCTGCATTCCGATGATAAACTCACCGCCTTCACCCATAGTGCTGGCGTCATCGGATAAGCTGACAGAGTAGTTATCCAGATCTTCACTCCAATCAACATACGAAGCCGTTACACGAATTTCAGGACGCTCAAAAAATCCTGCGGCAGTATCTAACTTAAAGGTCGGTGCAATGGTGGCTTTGTAATAACTGCCGTCAGCTTGATCAACTCCGTTATCTAGATCCATATACTGGTATGAACCCTCGTAGACCATTTCAAAATTCTTGGTTAGTTCTTGCGCCACACGTACATTGAACGTAGCCCACATGAACTCATCAGAGTCTACAAATCTGTCTTGGCTATACTCAGCTAAAAGAGCAGGTGCGATGCGCCAGTTATCTGCAAAAGAAGTTACACCGTAACTGAATAAGCGAACCGCCTGAGCGTCTTCATTAAGACTACCATTTGAACCAATACCTTTCAGCTCAGCCCCTAAACCCGTGCCGAATAACACACCCGTTTTAGAGAAACCGTCACTCATCCCGTAGAAGCTGCCAGCATGGTAAGCAAGCAATGCATGAAGACCCGTGTCAGCGCGATCTGCACTTCTTTCTTCATTATCAGCAGCTGTCATACCACTTAACATCAACTGCCACGGTCCCATATAGTTATTCATAGTCGCAATATAGTTTTCAACCTCGACACCAGAGCTGTCAATTGTACCAAAATCACGCCCATAGATAGAGAAGTTTGCTTTCCAATCTTCGCTAAGTTGTACGTCATAAAGACCGATACCCGTTCCTGATAGAAAAACAATATCACTATCTATAAAGTGAATATCGAAATTATCGCGGTCAAAACGTTTACCTGCCCAGATAGAAGCATTTTCAAATGCACCAGAGAATGATGCTAAGTTCCCTATTTCCGCAAAAACTTGACGCACATTCAGTTGTGATTCAGCGCCAGTCCATTCATTATTCGTTTCGACACTGTCTGCCAACATGATCCGATATTTTGACCAAGAACCATCTTCTTTTTGGCTCTTATGATCAAGCACCACTTCAACATAGTGATCATCTTCTAAGCCTAGACGACCGACGGCACCACCCAGCGCTCCTGCTGCTGTCATGTATGGCCCAGTACCAGTTGCGCCGTTCAGATTGTCATCCATTAACAAACCTGAACGTGCATACCCGTGAAATTCAAAAGCGGAAGCTTTATCAAGGGCTTCATCAGCTGTTTTTTCAGATTTTTCTAAACGCTGCTCCAGATTAGCAATTCTCTGCTCTAACTCTGCAGCATCTCCTTGCGCCCAGGCTGCACCAGAGCAAGTTACGGCAAAAGATACTGCAAGTGATAATAGGCTTTTTTTCATGATTTGATCTCCATTTCTTAAATTGATTTGTTACATAAGCAACATTAAACAACGCTTTCGGGAACGTTTGCAAAATAAAGTTTTAAATATTTATCAGGTTTCATCAAGGGGGTTACGGGGTAAATGTGATTAAGATCTTCTTTTTGTGCGATAAATGACCTATCCATGAGATCTTTTTTCTCTTAAAAGTCTATTTTTAGCATTGTTTATTGCAAACCTTCCCTATTTGTGTAAAACAAGTTATGGCGAGTATAGGAATACTTAACAAAACCATCATCAGGTTTTACCCAAGAGCGCTCTTGAATACCATCAATACGCTATACTCAACTTGCAGCTATTAAAATCAGATAGATAAAGTATAGCTTAAGCACGATTGTTGCTCATTGAAACGTTAGTTTTCAGATAGACGGAGTAAATTGGAATATTTTTTAAGGAATTAAGTATGAAGAAAATTTATTTTCTTTTAGCCGTGTTATTAACTTACTCTGGTATCGTTTGGGCAAACGATTTGAAAGTCCGGCATATTCGTCCTGAAAGTGCTAAGGATCTGCGCAATCATTATTATATTGATATGTTGCGTTTAGCCTTGGACAAGACCTCCGATATGGACGACTCATCGATATTAGTGATGTCAGAAAAAACCATGTATCAAAAGCGGGCGCTTGAACAATTAAAGCGTGCTCAAGGTATTGATGTGGTATGGACCATGACCTCTACAAAACGAGAAGCTGAGTTGCAAGCTGTACGCATCCCCTTGCTGAAGGGGCTATTGGGGTACCGCATTTTTATTATTCGTAAAGGCGAAGAACCCAGGTTTGCGGGCATCCAGACCTTAGATGATCTTAAACAGTTAACTGCAGGTCAAGGCAGGGATTGGCCGGATACACAAATTCTCAGAGCCAACGGTATCAAGGTAGTTGACAGTATCAATTATGATGGCTTATTTGGAATGCTACAATACAAACGCTTTGATTATTTTCCTCGAGGAGTAAATGAAGCATGGGCAGAAGTTAAAGCGCACCCGGATAAAAATCTTGTAGTGGAAAAAACCTTGTTACTGCAATATCCTGCTCCGATCTATTTTTTTGTAAACAAACAGAATAATAAACTTGCCGACAGGTTAGAAAGAGGATTACGTATTGCTATTAAAGATGGTTCGTTTGAGCAGTTATTTAAAAATCATCCTGCTAATAAGGAAATTTTTGAACTAACTAAGATAGATAAGCGAAATATCTTTAGACTGCAAAACCCATTTTTGCCTCAAGCAACGCCTCTTGCGGAAAAAGCCTTATGGTACACAGCTAAATAGCAGGCGATTATTCCATTTTTAATAAGTATTAACTTGATTACGTTCATTTTGGAGCTTTGAATATTGCAGATTCAGCCTATTCAAATAAAGCCTTTATGCGCTGTACTCCTCGCATTTTATATTCAGCACTCCAAAACCTACAGGTAATAGATTGTAAGTTGATAAGGCGTGCCTTAAGGCAGTCCGCTCTCTCCTAAAACCACCTTGGAAATAGATTTTGGAAAAGAAAATAAACAACGCCGCACTGTTTTTGCTATCCGCCCTTTCTGTTGGCAATCCAATAATGTTATGGTCTGTTTTTACTACTTAAAAAACAATTAGCCAACTAAATAATTATGCGAGAGAACTAAATGAAATTGTCTATCAAACCACTCCTTATTGTACTTTCTTCAGCTCTGTTTTTAATCGCCTGCAGTGACTCTGCCATTCCAAAAGAGGGTAAACAATACGTCACACTGCCGGAGTTGCTTGAAGATAAAGCACTATCCCCGGTCACCGAAGTCTTCTCCTTAACTTGTGGTCACTGTCGTAAAATGGAAAATGTTTTACCCCAGATCAGCAAACAAGCAGACGCTGAGATTGGTAAAATGCATATCACCTTTAATCAGTCTGCACATGTCGCTGCTATGTTCTATTATGCAGCTGAAATGCAGTTAGGCAGCGTGCCAGACCATGCTTTTATGGATCAGCTATTTGCAGCAATACAGATGGGTAAAGGCAGTACAGAAGCGCAGAGAAAAGAGGCCATTGCAGACGCATTCACTTCACGAGATCTTATTAGCCCATTCCAATTCAACAAGCAACAAAGTGATAAATTGATAAGTAAAGTTGATAATGTGCAGCGTTTATCAACGCAATCAGGTATCAACTCAGTACCGACTTTTATCGTTAATGGTCGTTACCAAATACTTGTTGCAGGTCATGACGATCCTAAACAAATAGCCAACACTATCAGATACTTACTCAAAAAATAATTAATTAGCATTTTTGGTGTGGGGTAATGATAAAACCGCTCAGAGTTTATTGAACGGTTTTATCATCTTATTTAGATGTGATTTTTATACTATGCCATAGGGTAACATCTACTCTAAGTTATCAGGTCCAACCCGCACAATCAGCTTGCCGAAGTTTTTACCTTCAAGCAGCCCTATAAAAGCTGTTGGCGCATTTTCTAAACCATCAACAATTTGCTCTTTATATTTAATTTCTCCAGCGCTTACCCATTGCCCCATCTGTTCACTGAATTCATTATAACGATCACCATAATCATCAAAGACAATAAATCCCTGCATTTTGATACGCTTAACAAGCAAAGTGCCCATTAGCATTGACATTCTATCCGGCCCACTTGGTAACTCGGTGGCGTTATACTGAGAAATAAGACCACACAATGGGATACGCGCTTTGCTATTGAGTAATGGCAATACCGCATCAAATACTTTACCGCCAACATTTTCAAAATAGATATCAATGCCATCCACGCAGACATTAGCTAAGTGCTCAGCTAAATCCGCGGATTTATGGTCGATACAAAAATCAAAACCAAGTTGTTCAATAGCGTATTGACACTTTCGTGCACCGCCAGCAATACCCACAACCTTGCAGCCTTTTAATTTTGCTATCTGTCCAACCAAACTGCCCACTGCGCCAGTCGCAGCTGCAACAACTACTGTTTCACCCGCTTTAGGTTGACCGATATCTAATAGCCCCATATAAGCGGTTAAACCGGGCATGCCTAATACACCAAGTGCATAAGAGCGGTGTGTTAAACTGGCGTCTAATTTGAGTAAACCTTCACCATTGGAAATGCTATAGTCCTGCCAACCCGCAAAAGAGACAACCCAATTACCCACTTGATAGTCAGGATTCTGTGATTCTTCAACACGGCAAACCGCACCACCGACCATCGGCTCACCTAACATTACAGGTGGCGCATAAGATTTTGCATCACTCATGCGACCACGCATATAGGGATCTAATGAAAGGTAAACGGTACGCAATAAAACCTCACCTTGCTTAGCTTGAGGTTTTGCTGTTTCAGTTAATTCAAAGTTTGCCGCATCAGGCGCGCCAAAGGGTCGTGATGCTAATAAAACCTGCCGATTTATCTGTTTTGTTTGTGTCATTAACGATTCCTATATTTACTCAATTAATCATTATTGAATTTGCTTACAGTGCTTGTTCTAATATCTGACGGCTCACAGCTAAGGTAATTTGTTGCTTTTCACCAAGCGCAACCATGCCATGCAACTCTAGTTTTGAAATAAGGATATCAATATCAGACTTTCCTAATTCAATATCCGATAAACGGATTGGCATTGCCATGCGTTGGAAAAACTCTTCTGTTAATTTAATCGCCTGCGCTATTTGCTGCTCTTCACTGCCCTGCGTTATATGCCAAACTCTTTGCGCATATTGCAGCAGTTTGCCATGTTTAGCTTCCTGGCGTACTTTCATTACGGCTGGTAAAACAATAGAAAGCGTACGCGCATGATCAATACCGTAAGTGCCGGTTAGTTCATGGCCAATCATATGTGTTGACCAATCTTGCGCTACACCCGCACCGATTAAACCATTGAGTGCCATGGTCGCCGACCACATAATGTTTGCGCGAACGTCCAGGTTATCTTTACTCTCTGCCAGCAGGGCTTTTGGCCCCTCTTCGATCAATGTTTGTAATAAACCTTCAGCAAAACGATCCTGAACTTTACCGTTAACATCATAAGTCAGGTACTGCTCCATAATATGGATAAAAGCATCAACCACACCGTTACTAATTTGACGATCCGAAAGCGATAAGGTAACCGCCGGATCTAAAACAGCAAATTGAGGACGCACGGCAGGGCTCATAAAGGGTAATTTATGACCATCACGTGTAACCACAGAGCCGATATTAGTTTCCGAGCCCGTTGCGGGTAAAGTTAATACCACGCCAATCGGTAAGGCAGACTCAACCTTTTGTTGTTTAGCGACAATATCCCACGGATCATCACCTGCAAACAGTGCTGCTGCCGCAATAAATTTTGTGCCATCAACTACAGAGCCGCCACCGACTGCCAGTAAATAATCAATAGCATGTTCTTTAATCACTGCCTGCGCTTTCATTAATGTATCGTAATTGGGGTTGGGCTCAACACCTGAAAACTCAAACCACCTGTGATCTTGTAATGCGCTAACCACCTGATCATAAACGCCATTATTTTTTATTGAACCACCACCATAAACAACTAATACTTTTGCGTCAGTTGGGATCTCGTTAGTGATTGCTGTAATTTGACCTTCACCAAAGTGAATACGAGTCTGGTTTTCAAAACTAAAATTGAACATCTGTTTTTCCTATTTATTAAAATAATAATTATGCATTTAGGTGATTAAGTAGTTTCTGTGCAACAAGCTCAGAACTGGCAGGGTTTTGTCCAGAGATAATAAGGCCATCCTGCACAGCAAAGGCATGCCAATCAGCGACTTTTTGGTATTCTGCGCCACGTTTAATTAATTCATCTTCTAATAAAAAAGGCACAATATCAGTTAACTGCACTGCATCTTCTTCACTGTTACTAAAACCTGCGACCACTTTGTCTTTGACAATAAACTCGTCTGAACTGTTTTTGGCATTTAACAGGGCAGCCGTTGCATGGCATACAGTTGCCACCGCTTTGTCGGCATTTAAGAACGCCTCAATCAATCGGATTGAATCACTGTCTTTTGTTAAATCCCATAACGGGCCATGCCCTCCCGGGTAAAAAACAGCGTCATAATCAGCTTGGTTAATTGTTGCAAGAATCTCTGTATGAGCCAGTTGCAGGTGCGCTGCAATATCACTATCAAAACGCTTAGTGGCTTCGGTTTGAAAGTCGGCTAACTCACTTTTAGGATCTATCGGAGGCTGACCACCAGCAGGAGAAGCCAGGGTGATTACAGCCCCGGCATCTTTAAAAAGATAATATGGCGCTGCAAACTCTTCTACCCAAAAACCGGTTTTCTCTCCTGTGTTACCAAGAAACTCGTGTGACGTTAAAACCATTAATATTTTCTTAGTGCTCATATTCTTATTCCTATTAAAAGAGTGATATAAACTCGTTGCGATTAATTAACCAGATAGAGTATATGCCCAGATCTAAAATTCGACCATGCAGAGATAATTGATATCATTGGTAGAATAATTGATACAATAGTCTGATTTAAAGATTAGCGGGAATTGCATGGATATTTCATTTGAACAGCTCAAAAGCATGGTGGTATTTGCGCAAGTAGTAGAGCAAGGCAGTTTAAGTGCAGCGGCCAAACATATTGGTTTATCTCGCGCTGTGGTTAGTTATCACATCAAAAAACTTGAGTCGCATTTGGCCATTAAACTGCTCAATCGTTCAACCAGATCGATAGCCCTTACTGAAGCGGGCAGTCAATATTATCAGCGCTGCCGTATTATTGCCGAACAAGCTTCTGCCGCTAATCTGCAGATTGAAAACTTAAAAAATGAACCTGTGGGCTTATTAAAAATCACCTGTCCGGTGAATGCTGGCCTGCAAACGATTGTGCCGGCGCTCAATGAATTCCGTAAGCTCTATCCTAAAATTGAACTGGATGTGATGCTCACCGATGAAGTGGTTAATATTATGAAAGAGGGGATCGATCTGGCTATTCGCGGTGCACCATTACCTGATTCCGGTTTGCAGGCAAGCAAACTTTCCACCCTGCCCACCTGCCTGTGCGGCGCACCTGAATATTTTCAAAAACATGGTTACCCAACCAGCCCTGCTGAGTTAGCGGAACATGACTGGGTGATTTACAAACTCACATCAGGAGTCTTAGAGCTGAAAAAAGGCAGTCGCTCATTCAGCGTTAAGGTAAGCGGCACTATCAGTACCAACAATGCAGCTGCTCGTACCGCGTTTATTGAAGGCGGTCACGGTCTCGGTCGAATTCCAACCTATGATGCCTGGCCAAAAATAAAAGCGGGCACCCTGGAATCTGTACTCGATGATTATCAGCTTAATAATATTGATGTTTATGGGGTATTTCCACCAGGCGCTGCAGAATCTAAAAAACTGCGCTTATTGATTGATTATTTAAAAACCTATTTTAAGAAACACCAGCTGCCGTATTATAACAAATAATAACACGGCGTTTGCTGCCTCTGAAAATCAGAAAAGAGCTAGTTGATCTGAAATAAGTTGCTCAAAGTCCTTGCCCAGTAATGGCAAGATAGCCTCAGCGATTGGTTTAAGCTGTTTATCTATATAATGCTGATAATCGATAGGCGACTCAAGATACTCCTGTGCTTCAGGACCGTTTATGGTGATCAGATAACCTATTCGCCCAGGTTGCTGGTAACGTAGTGGATGCCCTAATCGGGCATTGTTCTGATCTGCTAAACGGGCTGCCCGCACTTGTGGTGGTACATTTTTCAAGTACGCCTGTAAAGGCCGGCGCAGGCGTTTATGATAGATCAGTTTTTGGTCAAGCTCCCCTGCTTTAAGATTATTAACGGTATTTATAATTAAGCTGTCAATCGGCTCTCCCGCAAACACTTTGACATATAAACTTTGCTGAAATTCGCGCGCCAGTTCAGTCCAGTCTGAGCGCACTGTCTCCAGCCCCTTAAACAACATCTGCTCACCAGCTGGCGTTTGCTTCAGCCCGACGTAGCGTTTTTTAGATCCCGTTTCTGATCCTCTAAGCGTGGGCATAAAAAACTTTCGAAAGCAGGTTTCAAATTCAATTTCTAAAAAACAGTCGAGTTGCAACTCATTTTTAAGCTTGTTAGACCAATAGTCGTTAATCTGTTTTTCCAGCTTTTCACCTCGAACTTTAGCATCTGTCGCGTTCTCACAGTTTTGCAACCACACAAAGGTGGAGTCGGTATCACCATAAATCACCTGTTCCCCCTGTTGTTCGATAAAATCACGCGTCTCCTTCATAATCTGATGACCGCGCAGGGTAATTGAACTTGCCAGACGTGTATCGTGAAAGCGGCAACCCTTCGATCCCAATACGCCATACATACTATTCATAATGATCTTAATCGCATGCTGAAATGGCTGGTTGTTTTCCTTTTTAGCTTGTTCCCGAGCGGCGCTCAGTTTATCAAGAATTCCAGGAAGGTGATGTTTGCTGCGGCTGAATCTGGCTCCTCGAAAACCGGGAATTGCATCTGATTCAGCTTCATCTAAGCCTTCAATCAACCCCATAGGATCTATCTTAAAGGTACGGATAATTGACGGATAAAGGGATTTAAAATCGAGTACTAATACCCAGGAATAAAGCCCGGGGGTTGACTCCATTACAAAACCACCCGGAGAATGTTGCGCTTCGATATCACCGATATTAGGGGCGATATAGCCGCTACGATGCAGCAATGGCAGATAAAGATTAGTAAAAGCCGCCACCGATGCGCCGCGACGATCCAATGCTAAACCCGTTAAACGAGCACGTTGTATGGTGTATTCGGCTAATTGTGCTTTGACAAAAATTCGCTCGACCAGCAGGCAGTCCTGAAGGTTATAACGGGCCAGAGATACCGGATCCTGTTCAAACTGGCGCTGGATTTCCAGCCCCTTGTTATGCGCAGTTGTGATCAGTTTACCTTCAGAAAACATCGACTGGCTGACAAACTCCAGACTGAAACTCTCAAACTGCCAACTGGCGTTTTTAAGTTGCTCAATACCATCCAATACAACCCGGCCATTTAGGATAACAGAGCCTTGTTGCGGCTCATTATGGTGTGCTAACCAGCGTAGTGGCGAACCGTCTCGCCCTAGCCTTAAAGGCATATTATGCACTTCGGCGCGTTTGGCTAACAGGCGTAGATCAAAGTTAGCAACCGCCCAGCCGATAATGGCATCGGGATCATGTTGATTGAACCACTCTTGCAGAGCAAGTAACAGGCTCTGTTCATTTTCGACCCAGTGGATATTTATATCATCAAGCTGCCTGGCTTCACCAATCATCAATACGATTGAATAGGGAGCAATTTCTGTCTCAGTTGATTGTTGAGCTGCGTTGCCATTACCATAACTCAGACCAATCGAATAAAGCTCGCCCTGAGGACTGCACTCCAGATCAAGAGATACTAATTTAAGTGTCGGTGAAACATTACCAGGTAACAGTTTCGGCGCTTGGCATATCCAATAACGCCCAGACCATTGAATATCGCCGCTAACTTTAGCGCAGCCATAGATAAAACGCTCCATTAGGTAACGATCACTGATCTTGATATCCGCTTCAAAGTAGGGGATTTTTGCACCGTCCAATACTGCCTGAAGCGCACGAAAATCTTTATTCGTTAAACTGTAGATAGCCGCAACGGGCTGCGCATGAAACGATTTTAAGGATAACGGACGGATCTCCTGCACAATCAGTTGTTGTGCAGACCAGAGCGCTTGTGCCTGCAGCAGATCTTTCTGCTGCACAATAAATACATAACGTTGCCTCGGAATAACTAATCGGCAGGGACCAGACTCAGTAGCAAGCCACAATATCAGATCAACACCTTGTGGCGTTTCATACTGCTGACGAGAAAGGATTAAACCTTCAAGAAAACTGAGCTGCTTTTCTGACATAAGTACTGGTTACCGGAATAAGTGCATGCTGATATACCCAAGCTACCTGAAGATGCAGGAGTCAGCAAGTCGGGAGGTACGCTCTAATTCTAACAGTCAGGTTTAAGCATGGTTACGGTTAAATCGTCATTCCGCGTAGATCGCTGTCGATGCTTAGACATTCTGTGCTGCCGTCGACGTCCTGCAGCATATAATCAATAAAAGTGCGCGCGGCCAGAGAAAGATGTTTACGGGAAGGATACACCAGCCAGCCGTAGTTTATTGACGGCTCAATATCATTAAATAAACGCATTAATAAACCTTTTTCTACATAAAAGTCTGCTACCTGTTCGGCCATAAAAATAACACCTCGATTCTGTAAACAGGCTTCTATAATTAACGGCACACTGTTCATAATCAGATTACCGGAGACTTCAACCGTTTTATCTTTACCAAAAGGCAGCTGGCTATAAATTTGTCCGTTGGGAAAACGGTAACGGATCATATTGAGCTTTTTAAGATCCTCTGCCGTTAATGGCAAACCATGCTCTTCAATATACTGCGGCGTACTGTAAAAACCAAATGAAACCTTTTTATACGGGCGGGCAACCAAGCTGGAATCTTCCAATACTTCGCCGATACGCATGGCAACATCAATATGATTTTCCACCAGGTTTTTATCTTCAGAGCTGTTAAGGACTTCAACGCTTATTTTCGGGTAGATATCCATAAACTTGAAGATCTTGCGTCCAATGTCGAGTAAATCTGGCAAGGGTAATAATTGAATTCGCAGATGCCCGGAAACCTCATAGGTGGGTGCGCTGATCTCCTGAATACTGGCTTCCAGTTCATTGAGCATAATTTTCGTTTTGTCGTAAAACTTTACCCCGGCATCAGTCAGCTGCATCGCGCGGTTTTGGCGATGAAAGAGGCGAATATTGAGCTCTTCTTCGAGTGCTTTAATACGTCGGCTGATATTCGATTTAGGCAGCTCAAATATCTCCGAAGCACGAACCAGACTGCCTGCATCGACGACTTGGTGAAATAGCTTAATATCTTCTGTTTTCATAATACGCTGCTTATGTCTCGTTTTATCAATGGCGCTCTATTGCTCCAGCATAGAAGGTTCGTTCTATAAAGTAAAACCATAAGTTTCATTTGGTTTACTTTTGAGCAACAGGTTCTCAGGTTACAGTTGCGCACGAAAGAGAACCATAAACAATGATTGCTGATAGCAAACAAATATTAACTCATTTGACGAATTCATTTTTCCTATCGATTAAGCCTGCGGAAAGTTCCGCAATATCTTGTTCAGCTAAAGTTCCAGCTGAAAACTTAAGCAGCAGCATATTAATAATGTAATCGTAGCGTGCATTGGCTAACTGATTTTCAGATGCATATAAACTGCGCGTTGCATCGAGTACATCAACAACGGTTCGAGTACCCACTTCAAAGCCGGCTTCAGTTGCCTCTAGGGCGCTTTTTGAAGAGATTACGGTTTGCTGATAAGCATGAATGGAACTTAAAGAAGCCGCGACGTTATTGTAACCACTGCTGATTTGCACTTCTGTACTGCGGAACGTCTGCACTAAATCTTCACTTGCGATAATAAAATTATATTGCGCTTGTTTTACCTGTGAACTGATACTGCCGCCGGAATAAATCGGCACATTTAAACTTAACCCTAGCGTGCCGCTGCTGAGATCTGCATCACGCTGTGGAGCGTTGTCATAGCTGCTGTTGTCATAACCTAATCCGGCGGTGAAATCTAATGTCGGCAGATGCCCTGTTTTCGCACGCTCTATCTGCATTTTCGCGAGCTCTTTTGCGATCCGTTTTTCATGCAGACTTAAATTATGCTGCAACGCTTTATTACGCCATAACTGTACACTCGCCTCTAATTTCTGCGGAGAAAAAGTGTTTATATCGAGGTAAGAAACCTTAGCAACATCTTGCCCGGTTAATTCATGTAGCGCGTAGTAGGTATTAGCAAGGGTATTTTCAGCGCTTATCTGGTCAGCAAGCGTTCTGTCAAATTCGGCTTGTGCTTCGTGAACATCGGTAATTGCGATTAATCCGACTGCAAAACGTTGTTTAGTCTGCTGTAGTTGACGTTCAACAGCACGTTTATTAGCTTTAATAGATCTGACCGCTTCGTCTGCACGTAATACATCAAAGTAAGCTGTTGCACTGCGAAGTAACAGCTCTTGTGCGGCATAACCATAAACGGCAGCATATTGAGTTACCTGTTTTTCTGCAATATCCAGCTGCTGCCAGTATGTGCCGTTATAAAGCGATTGTGATAATGATAAATTGGCACCGTAATTTGAGTTCGAATAACTGTTATCACTGACACTGCTGTAACCTGCATTCAGCCCGAAACCAACCTGCGGTAATAATGCCGCATTAGCTTCGCTGACTTTTTCCAAGTACAGATCATATTGCGCTTTGTTTTTTAGAATAATCGGATCTTTCAGTTTAGCGACTTGATATATTTGTAATAAATCATCGGCATTCACAGAGTAACTAAGGCTGCTTAAAGCGATTAATACAGCTGAAGAGATTCGTTTGCTGGTCATGAATATGTTCCTGTTAAATAAATAAAATTGTTAATAAATCAAACTGCTATTGAATGCCTTGAATGTCCCATACAGCCAGATTAAGTTACTGATTAATAATACAGGCCCTGTTCTGCAGTTAATAATATGCAATCAAAGGCTGCCGTGTTTTTTACCATGCGAGAAGATACCCGGCAGTGGTGCTGACAAGTCGCCGATTAAATTATCGTGTCACGCAGATCATTACTGCCGCATGTCAATAAGGCACTGTTTTCCACTTCCGAGAGTATGTAGTCAATAAAGGTTCGCGCAGCCAGAGAAAGGTGCTTTCTGTAGGGGTAAACTAACCAGCCATAGTGTATTGATGGTTCAATATCGCTGAATAAACGCACTAACATGCCTTTCTCCAGATAGAAGTCTGCCGCTTGTTCAGGAATGAAAATAATACCCCGGTTCTGTAAACAGGCTTCCAGCATTAACGGCACACTATTCATAATCAGGTTGCCGGAAACCTCAATGCTTAGCTCTTTACCAAAAGGCAACTGACTGTAAATCTGACCGTTTGGAAAACGGTAACGAATTACATTCAACTTCTTTAGATCCTCTGCTGTCAATGGCAGACCATGCTCTTTTATATACTGCTGCGTGCAGTAAAAACCAAAAGAAGTCTCACCAAATGAACGGGCAACCAGACTGGAATCCTGCAGCTTTTCGCCGACACGTAAAGCAACATCAATATGATTATCAAGCAGATTTTTATCTTCTGAACTGTTAAATATTTCAATACTTATCTTCGGGTAGATATCCATAAAACGGAAAATCATCCGACCAATGTCAAGTAACATCGGCAGGGGTAATAACTGAATACGTAAGTGCCCTGAAACTTCATAACTCGGGGCGCTGATTTCTTGAAGACCAACTTCAAGCTCCTGCAATATCGTTTTAGTTTTGTCGTAAAACTTAACCCCGGCATCGGTTAGCTGCATCGCACGGTTTTGACGGTGAAACAGCAGAATATTGAGCTCTTCTTCAAGTCCTTTAATACGCCGGCTGATATTCGATTTTGGCAGGCTGAATATTTCAGAAGTTCGATTCAAACTACCGCTATCAACTATTTGATGAAATAACTTAATATCTTCTGTTTTCATAACACTCTATTCGCATCGGCTCATTTCTATTTTGAGAGACTTTAGCACGCTTATTAATAAAATAACGTTCCATAAAGTGAAACATTAAGTTCTATTTAGTTCGGTTTTTAGTTGTGAACTAGCAGGTTATAGTTATGCAAAGCTAAGAGATAACTATAAGGAATGATTTAATGATCTCAACCAACCTCCGCTTGCTGGCTATGCTGTCAGGTACTATTTTAATAAGCTCGCTGTTAACAGGGTGCGACTCTGCCGTGAGTGCGGAAGCACTAACTACAACAGTTCGCCCGGTAAAATTGATAACAATTGGAGATTCAGCTTTTCAGAAAAGTCGTATTTTCCCTGCCGAATTGGCGGCAAACCAACAGGCGGATTTGGCGTTTCGCATTAGCGGTGAGCTGGTCAAACTGGGTTTGTTCGAAGGCCAGAAAGTCAAGAAAGGACAGTTACTGGCACAACTTGACGATCGAGATGCGAAAAATAACCTGTTAAACGCAGAGGCAAATTACGATTTAGCCGAACTTGATTACCAGCGTAAAGAGCAGCTGTTAAACCGAAAACTAATTTCTAAAGCTGAATTTGACCGTGCCAAAGCGAACTTAAAGTCGACTAAATCAGCATTGAATGCAGCGCAGGATCAACTCAAATATACCCGTTTAACAGCCCCTTTCTCAGGCATTGTGGCAAAGGTTGAATCTGACAATTATCAGATGATCCAAGCCTCACAGGTAGTGTTGTCGCTACAGGGGAATCAGCTGATGGATGTTACCATTCAGGTGCCGGAGTCATTGATTATCAGCTTAGAAGAAAACAAGTTAGATCTGGAATATCAACCTCGCATACGTTTTTCCCATGGGCTAAGCAAACAGACCTATGCGGTTAATTACAAAGAACGTTCAAGCAAAGTCAGCCAGGGTACACAAACCTATGCAGTGACTTTCAGCTTTAAACCCGCGCCGGGTTTAGATGTGCTTCCGGGAATGAGCGCCGAATTACTGCTTGATATGTCAAGTAATTACCGTAGTCAGCTCAGCGCAGAACATGCTAATTCTATTGCGGTTTTACCGCAATCTGCGATTGTCAAAAGCGATATTGACGGCATGACCAACGTCTGGCGTTTTAACCCCGCTAATAACCAGGTTGAGCCGGTAAACGTGACATTAGGGCAGGTGCGCACTAATGGTATTGAAGTGTTATCCGGATTAAACAAAGGTGATCAGGTTGTCGCTGTCGGTGCGTTCGCAATTAAACCGGGCATGGAAGTTAAACCACTTCGCTGGGAAAGAGGAGTGTAATTGATGAATATCGCACATTACAGTATTAATCATAAAGTGATCAGTTGGATGTTTATCCTGCTGATGCTTATTGGCGGTAGCATCTCATTTACCGGCCTTGGTCAGTTAGAGTTTCCTGAGTTCACCATAAAGAATGCGCTTGTTATCACCCCCTATCCGGGCGCTTCGCCGGAACAAGTTGAAGAAGAAGTCACACTGAGACTCGAAGATGCAATTCAGCAGATGTCGCAAATAAAACATATTACCTCGATTAACAGCGCGGGTTTATCGCAAATCGAAGTGGAGATGAAAGAGCAGTATGATGCCAAGGCCCTGCCGCAAATTTGGGATGAGCTGCGCCGCAAGGTCAATGATGCTGTTGCTGATTTACCACCGGGAGCCGCTTCGCCGCAAGTGATTGATGACTTTTCCGATGTATTTGGCATCTTGATGAATATCACCGGCGAAGGATACAGCTACCGGGAACTTGAAAACTATGCCAATTTTTTACGCCGTGAACTGGTAATGATTGATGGCGTCAAAAAGGTTTCTGTTGTTGGTGCGCCACAAGAGCAGGTGGTAGTTGAAATCAGCCAGCAGAAACTGGCCGCACTCGGACTGGATCAGAATTATATTTACCAGCAGATTAAGAATCAGAATGTTGTCTCTAACGCAGGCGCAATTCGCGTCGGTCAGGGAAGAATTCGTATCAACCCGACCGGCGAATTTGCCAATGTCAGCGAAATGCAGCGTCTCCTGGTCAGCCCGCCGGGCAGCAAAGATATGGTACATCTGGGTGATATTGCCAACGTCTACAAAACCGAAACTGAAACACCTAAGCTGATTTACCACAATATGGGGAATAACGCTCTGTCGCTGGGTATCTCATTCACCTCAGGTGTAAATGTCGTTGATATTTCCAAGGCGATTGCAGCGCAGATTTCTGAGTTGCAGTCCAAACTTCCGCTGGGGATGAGCCTGAATACCGTATACGATCAAGGCGCGATGGTGGATAAGTCGGTTACAGGTTTCCTGCTCAACCTTGCCGAGGCCATCGCGATCGTGATCCTTGTTCTCCTAGTTTTTATGGGAGTCCGTTCAGGTTTATTGATGGGCGTCGTGCTGCTGCTGACCATATTAGGTACTTTCATTGTAATGAAAGTATTGAATATTCAGCTGCAGATTATTTCCTTGGGAGCGCTGATTATTGCGCTGGGAATGCTGGTGGATAATGCCATTGTGGTGACCGAAGGGATATTGATCGGCTTAAAGCGCGGTCAAACCCGTTATCAGGCCGCTGGTGATATTGTAAAGCAGACTCAATGGCCGTTATTGGGCGCGACAATTGTTGCAATATTAGCCTTTGCCCCGATCGGCTTATCAGACAATGCAACCGGCGAATTCTGCTTATCGTTATTTCAAGTATTATTCATCTCCCTATTTCTCAGCTGGATCACCGCCATCACCATCACCCCTTTCTTCTGCCACCTGTTATTTAAAGATGGTGAAGTAAGTGACAGCGAGGAAGATCTCTACAAAGGTGCATTCTTTACTGCGTACCGCACTATTTTATCCTTGGCAATGCGCTTCCGACTGCTTAGTTTAGCACTGGTGATCGCAATGCGAGTAGCGGCAATAATCGGTATGGGAC
>JABXKR010000336.1 GCA_013619145.1 Psychromonas sp.
GGAGATGTGTATAAGAGACAGTACCACTGCATCAGCAGTATCTTTTTTCAGATGACCATACATTTTATCTTCATATTCAGGAATCAGGCTGTCAATTGATTTACCTGTTGAACAGGAAAGTAAACTCAGCAAGTTTGAGACACCCGGCTTGTTAGCAGTATCAAAGTAGATACGTGCTTTTTCATCAGAATCTGTCTCTGCACTTTTTATTTTCTTAATAATTTTCTTTGGATCTTCTAATAAACCAATAAAGTTTTTGGCATTATCATCAGACTTGGACATCTTTTTAGTTGGCTCCTGCAAGCTCATAATGCGTGCGCCATGCTCAGGAATATACGGATCAGGTACAACAAATGTATCACCGTAGGCATTATTAAAGCGAGTTGCGATATCACGCGCTAATTCAAGATGCTGCTTTTGGTCACTACCGACAGGAACACGATTTGGGTTATAAAGCAGAATATCTGAAGCCATTAATACTGGGTAGCTAAATAAACCAACATTAATATTAGTCACATTCTTTTGCGATTTATCTTTAAACTGCGTCATGCGGTTTAATTCGCCCATCTGTGTATAACAGTTTAAAATCCATGAAAGCTCTGCATGTTCAGGTACTTGAGACTGAATAAACATAGTGCTTTTCTGCGGGTCAATGCCCACAGCTTGATACATAGCTAAACCATCATAAATAGCACGACGTAATGCTTTTGGATCTTGGCGTACTGTAATTGCATGTAAGTCAACTAAGCAGTACAGACAATCGTGTGTTTCTTGCATCTCAACCCATTGACGTAACGCGCCCATGTAATTACCTATGGTTAATGAACCAGATGGTTGGCAACCGCTTAATACTACAGGTTTAGTCATTTTACTTTCCTTGCTCTGCTTTTACAGCAGATCTAATAATTCGTTGAATTGATTAATAATAAAGTCTGGGTTGAGTGTCGATACAGGCTCGCCGTAGTTATAGCCGTAAGTGAGTGCGATGGTTCGTACGTTTGCATTTTGCCCCGCTAAAATATCATTGCGGGAATCACCAACCATTATTGTTTCAGCTTTACTCACTACGAAATGTTCACAAGCAAAATCAACCTGCATTGGATCGGGTTTGTTTCTGCTAAGTGTATCGCCACCAAGTACTAAATCAAAGCTATCTGCAATATTAAAAAAGGACAACAATTGAGGTAAAAACTGTTGCGCTTTATTGGTAATTAAAGCGGTTTTATAACCTTTGTTTTTTAAGGCCTGTAACGTTTCTGCGACACCATCGTACAAACCTGAAGCACTGTTTAAATAATGCTGATATTGTTTTTCAAATGTAGCTAACGCTTGCTCAAAATATGCTTGATCATAGTCATTTTTGCCAACGTGAATAAGTGCACGCTCAACCAGTTTAGGCAAGCCGTTACCAACCCAGGTTTTGATCTCCTGATCCTGGCAATGCTGCAGCTGATACTCATCAAGCATCGCATTAAGACCAAGACGTAAATCAGGCACGCTATCCACCAGCGTACCGTCCAAATCAAAACAGATAAGTTTAATTTCGTTTATTTTAGCCATCAATAGAGCCTTAAACGCCAGCTAACTCACTGCGCATCTCATCAATGACTGCTTTGTAATCGGGCTGATTAAAAATAGCCGAGCCTGCAACAAACATATCAGCACCCGCTTGTGCAATCTCTTTAATATTATCCGTTTTAACCCCACCATCCACTTGCAAACGAATATCGCGACCACTGCTTTTAATCAGGGCTTTTACCTGACGTAATTTCTCAAGTGTATACGGGATAAATGATTGTCCACCAAAACCAGGATTCACAGACATTAATAAAATAACATCTAATCTATCCATAACATGGGTTAACACTTCAAGTGAAGTTGCAGGGTTTAAAACAAGCCCCGCTTTACAGCCATGATCTTTAATCAGTTGTAAACTGCGATCAACATGCTCAGAAGCTTCCGGGTGAAAGGTGATAATTGATGCGCCAGCCTTAGCAAACTCAACAATCATAGTATCAACGGGTTTAACCATTAAATGTACATCAATTGGCGCAGTAATACCGTATTCACGTAGTGCTTTACAAACCATTGGCCCAATCGTTAAATTGGGTACATAGCGATTGTCCATCACATCAAAATGCACCACATCGGCACCAGCGTTTAATACTTTTTCAACATCCTCGCCTAAACGAGCAAAATCTGCAGAAAGAATTGAAGGGGCAATTAAATAGTCGGTCATGGTTTGCTTCCAGTTTCAAAAATTGAGCGCTTATTCTACCGAAGCAAAAGCCAACAGACTATTTTTTATTTTAAGGTTTTTGTTGTGCGGCAAGCTTTTACTGTGCTGCAAATAGTGCAAATATCTCAGCAACAGGCAGGCGTGTAGACGACTTGCTACTGATGGTACGTGATACCAGTACTTTGTCACAAAGTGCATCACGATATAGCTCTTGCGTCAAAGTTGTATCGTGATTACTTAATAACACGCAACACTTTGACTCTCTAGCCAATTTTGCAAGATTAGCTTGATCATCTAAAGTAAAACCATTACTCGCATAACTGGTAAATGAAGCACTTTTACTGAGTGGTACATAAGGAGGATCACAATAGATAACATCATCGTCACGTAAATACTGAAACAGCTTTTGATATGGTTTGCAGGTAAAAGTCGCTTTTTTAGCTTTTTCAGCAAAAAACAGTAACTCTTTCTCAGGAAAATAAGGTTTTTTATAACGCCCAAATGGGACATTAAAACCACCACTTTTGTTATAACGGCATAACCCGTTATAACCATGGCGATTCATATAAAGAAATAATAAAGATCGTTTGTAAAGATCTGTGCTGGCGTTAAACTCTGCACGAAGCTGATAATAGACAGCTTCATCATTAAACTTTTCCTGGAAATAATGTTTTGCATCAACAATATACTGCTTGGGTTTACGCTTGATAATTTTATACATTTCTATCAAATCAGGATTAATATCATTAAGCAGATATTCATCGAAATCACTATTCAAAAAAACCGAAGCGGCACCAACAAAAGGCTCAATTAATCGTCTTCCTTTTGGTAAACGTTGGTTAATCTGCTCCGTTAGTGTGAATTTACCACCTGCCCACTTTAGAAATGCTCTATTCTTTTTATTCATTATTTAATCGTAAATCCTGGTGAACAAGCTGATACTTTTTAATCCAACTATCCATATTTGCCAATGAGCCTGGTAATGTTTCACTCGCCCTTTTAGCCGACAACCGGCTCTCATACACTCCAAAAATAACCACATACCAAGGTTTATTATTACGTATCGTTTGATAAACATAAACGCTCGGTTGCGGTAAATTATGTTTAGATATGAACTGCTGCAATGACTTTTCAGATCCCATTGCAGATAACTGTAATGTGTAACTTGAAGGTGCGAACGCTAATAACTGCGAGCTTGCAGTGAAAATTAAACTTTCTTCCTTGCCAATAACTGGCTTTTTATTTTTTGCCGGCAAGGTGACTTCTGGTTTTAGCTCTAATGCAACAACCTTCTCCGCCGTCACAATATCTTCAGTTTCAGGCTGATCTGCTACAGTGGTGTTTGTTTCAATAATTTGGACCGCTGATGTAACGCCATGTTGCCCTTTTGCTTGCGCGACATCAGGTGGTGAAATTTCAGTATCAACAGACTCTTGTTCATTTTTAATATCTTTAACGTCTTCGATATCTTTAACGTCTTCGATATCTTTAACGTCTTCGATATCTTTAACTTCTTCGATATCTTTAGCGTCTTCGATATCTTTAGCGTCTTCGATATCTTTAACGCCTTCAATATCTTTAACGTCTTCGATATCTTTAACGTCTTCGATATCTTTAACGTCTTCGATATCTTTAACGTCTTCGATATCTTTAACTTCTTCGATATCTTTAACGCCTTCAATATCTTTAACTTCTTCACTATCTTTAACGTCTTCAATATCTTCAATATCTTCAATATCTTCAACGCTAACAACATACTCCTTTTCAAGATCGGGTAAGTTTAATATATCTTGCTCAGAAATAATCACACGTTTTACGCTTGTATCACTGACACCAACAGCCAGTTGGTTATCATTGATCTGCGGGTTTGCGTTGTTTGACCAGCTGCCAGCTAATTCTTCTACCAATGTAGGCTGAACTTGCTCTGAGACAACATCATTGGTGACTAACTGCGTTTCATTTATCTCGTCTAATAAGGCACTTTCATTTTCAATAACCTCTTCAACTTCAATAAGTGGTTTCAATGGCTTAAAAAATTTAGGGTAAAGGTAATTTGCAAGAGAAGCAGCAACCACCAGTAAGGCAATCATTAATAGAATCGCAGGCAAACGTGTTTTTAGCCAAGTGGGTTCGTTATTTTCTAATGCCCCCTCAATAATTTGCTCTGCTAATTGAATTATTTTTTGAGGAATTCCAGCACAAGCCCTTAACTGCTTCAATAATGCATCTTGATGTTGAATTTGAGGTTGATAACCAGTTTGCTTGAAAATGTGATTTAATAAAGTATTAGACTCATCTCTAGTAAGTTCCCCTAATTTAAACTCCAAACAAGCACACCTCTTATCTATATTTTGGGTAGCCTGATTTACAAGAGTAATCATTCGCTGATTACTGTTTTCATCCGCCAGTAATAAAACATTAATTTCACTGTCAGCAAACTGCTCTTTTTGTGTGATGACTTGCACTAATTCGACTAACAGATCTGCGCAAAGATAATGTGCATTATCCAAAATAATTAAACGGGGAACGTCCGCATTCTGTTTTTCTTGCAGTAACGACATTGAGGAAAGCAAGTTATCCTGCGCGTCAAATAAAGGCTGTTCATACAGCTGCATTATTATTTGCTGTCTAATTTGAGAATTTGATAGCTGATCATTCAACTGTATGAATACTTCCTGAATATTACCAGGAAGTTTATTAGAAAGTTGCTCTATCAGTGTGCTTTTGCCTGCTCCTTTTTCGCCTGAAACAAAAATAAGAGAGGAGGATAAATAGATAATATGCTGCAGTCGATCAATCAACTGCAATTGAGATGGAAAAGATATTAATTGACGTTCGACCATCTGTATTAGTGTTCAATAACGCGACGAAGTAGCGCTTCACTAACATTATCAAATAACTCACTGGTGCCGATAGACGTTGGCAACACCAAACGTAACTTACCATTTAGCACTTTTTTATCAAGTAACATATGCTCTGCATACTGCGCATATGTCATATTTTCCGGTGGGCTTAATGGTAAATCAAACTGCTTGATTAACAACATGATCTTTTCAGCTTGTGAGCGATCAATTAAATCGAGAAGTAATGCAGTTTCGGCAGCTAAGATCATGCCGACAGCAACAGCCTCTCCATGCAACCAGTTTCCATACCCCTGTTCAGCCTCTATCGCATGACCAAATGTATGTCCAAGGTTTAATAATGCTCGAATACCGTTCTCTTTTTCATCTAGAGCCACAACTTCCGCTTTAATTTCACAACAGCGTTTAATCATATAAGCGATCGTATCTGCCTGTAGCGCTTTAATATTTGCGACATTATCTTCTAACCAAATGAAAAAAGATTGATCATAAATGATTCCATATTTAATCACTTCAGCCATACCAGCAGAAAATTCACGCGCAGGTAAGCTTTTAAGACAATTGATATCGATAATAACCGCTTGAGGCTGATAAAACGCACCAATCATATTTTTGCCAAGAGCATGATTGACCGCTGTTTTGCCACCAACAGATGAGTCAACTTGTGATAAAAGAGTAGTAGGAACCTGAATAAATGGAACTCCACGCTGATAACAAGCAGCAGCAAATCCGGCCATATCACCGATAACGCCACCGCCAAGCGCAATAATAGTCGTATCGCGCGCATGTTTTTTTGCAAGCAATGCACTTAAAATAGTTTCAAATGTAGATAGGTTTTTATGCTTTTCACCATCAGGTAAAATAATCTCATCAATTTGAAACTCTTTTAAAGTCTCTTTACAGAGCTGTAAGTAAAGTGGTGCAACTACATCATTGGTCACAATCATCACTTTTTTCCCAGTTATCACACTGGAAAACAGTTCAGAGTGTTCAAGCAGATTTTCCCCAATTGAAATTGGGTAGCTTCGTTCACCTAAATCAACAATTAACTTATCCATTAGAAATCCAGTAATGCAATAATTTGACTAGCAACAACTTTGGCACTCTGTTCATCCGTTTCAATTGTATAATCTGCTACTTCATCATACAGAGTGTTGCGTTTTTCAGCTAAAGCTTCCAGTACAGAGCGAGGATCTTCGGTTTGCAGTAATGGTCGGCGTTTATCTTTTAGAGTACGAGCCAACTGTTTGTTAACACTTGTTTTTAAGTAAACAACAATACCTCGAGCAGATAAATGCGCTCTATTTTCAGGATGAATTACTGCTCCACCACCTGTTGCCAAAACAATACCATGTTTTTGTGTTAACTCATCAATCATGCCTTGTTCACGATTGCGGAAACCTTCTTCGCCTTCAACATCAAAAACCCATGCGATATCCGCACCCGTTTTTTTCTCTATCTCTGCATCTGAGTCATGAAAATTAAGATGCAACATTTGTGCTAAATGACGACCGATTGTGCTTTTACCAGCCCCCATAGGGCCAATTAAGAAAATATTACGTTGTTCTGCCATGTTGAATTATTACTCAAGTGATTGATTACTGGGAAGCCCCTTTATAAAAAAGAAGTGCCGTACATTATCGCAATTGTTAATAACTTATTGCAAGCCCATAAAACAAATAAGCCTGAAGATTAATCTCAGGCTTATTTTCTACTTTTAAAGCGTTTGATGAAAAAAGAGCTAATTAGTATTTAGTTTGCATCACAATGCGAGGTGTTACAAAAATTAATAACTCAGATTTTGCATTTTCGTCAATCGTGGTTCTAAACAGAACGCCAAGATAAGGAATATCTCCTAATACTGGCACCTTTTTCTCTGAAGTGGTGATTCGCTGCTGATAAATACCACCTAAGACAAGAGTTTCACCATTTTCAACCAAGACTTGCGTTCCAATCTCTTGTGTGTCAATCGAAACGGCTTGCCCAATCCCTGTCGGAATAACTTCACCTTTAGAATCCTGGGTAATAATAAGATCTAAGATAACTTTATTATCAGGCGTAATTTGTGGTGTTACCTGTAAGCTTAAGACCGCTTTTTTAAAGCTAACTGAAGTTGCACCAGAAGAAGCGGATTCGACATAGGGGATTTCAGAACCCTGCTCAATGTAAGCCGTTTGCTGGTTTGCAGTGGTGATACGCGGGCTGGCAATAATTTCAGCTTTATTCTCACTTTCCAAAGCAGAAAGTTCTAAATCCAATATCTGACCATCAGCTAACTTCGCAACTTGAAAAGCAATGGTACCCGCAGCCCCGGTAACAGGAAGGTTAACATTTAAACGTTCGGCAACATCTGCTACTGAGCCGCCATTGGCTGCTTCTGCGCCCGCTAATGAGCCAGATGTAGCACTATTACCCCCCGTAGCAGTTACCCCCCATTTGATCCCCAACTCTTCACCAACAGAATCAGTTACTGTTACCATACGAGCTTCAATTACAACTTGGCGTACTGGAATATCTAAAACTTCAATCATCTCTTTTACTGCATCAATAACAGTTGCAGTATCTTTTAATAACACTGTATTAGTTCGAGTATCCGTACTGACTGAGCCGCGGGCAGATAATAAGCTTGCATTACCGCTCGATAACATAGTAGCAATATCAGCAGCTTTTGCGTAATTGATTTGGATGAATTCTGCATAAAGTGGCGCTAATTCAGCAACCTCTTTTTCTGTTTCTAACTGTTCCCGTTCTTTAGCTGCCAATTCAACGGCAGGGGCAATCATAAGAACATTACCATCCATTCGTTTACCAAGACCTTTTACCTTCAAAATAATATCCAGCGCTTGCTCCCATGGAACATCATCCAAACGTAACGTGATATTACCGCTTACAGAATCAGTAATTACCAAATTAAAGCCATTAAAGTCAGCAATCAACTGTAATACAGTTCGTACGGGGATATCTTGGAAGTTAAGAGAAATAGCTTTACCTTGATAAACACTTTCTTTTTGATCTTTTGGTTTTTCTGACACTTCAATCATGAACAGAGTATCTAATTGGTCATAACGATAGTTATATTCATCCTTAATATCAAAAACAAAGCGCGTTTTACCACCTTCTTTAAACGTTTCAACTTTTTCTACAACGGTTGCAAAATCAACAACATCCATAATATATAAAAATTCACTCGGGATGTGGGTGCTTTGGAATTCTGCAATTAATTGCTGCTCTCTACGACGGATATCAACAGCCACACTTGAATTGTCAAGGTACACAAGCAATTTGCCTTGACCTTCAGAGCCACGCTTGAAATCAATTGATTTTATAGTGTTCACATAACCTTTAGGAGCTTCTATAGGGGCTAGAGACACTGCATTTGTCTTAACATCATTTGCTGAAACCACTGCAATTTGACTGCTTGTATCTTGCGCAACCGCAGCTGCCAATGCTATCTCTGTTTCGCTATCAACAGCCGATTCCGGCGTAACATCTCCAAAACGGACAAACAGCTGCTTCCCCTCGTTCACCACTCGATAAGGCATTAACATATCAAGTGAAATAATTAAACGAAGCCCATCAGTGGTTCTTTCAGCTTCGACACTATCAACCCCATTTTTGTCAATTTTAATCGGGTTAAGCTTTAACACTGAGCTGGCATCGTCAACATCAATAACGAGCTTATTAGGACGATAGTGCAGTTTATCAGTGTAACCACTAATCTCATCGGTAAATTCAAATTTCAATTCGAATTTACCATCAACCAATGGATTTACATTTAATTTAATAAGTTGTGATTCAGCTAATACCACTGAAGAAAACAACAACCCCACCATAAAAAAAAGGCTTAAGACTTGCTTTAGGTTTATAATTTTCATGAGTTTAATTTCATCCCTGCTTTAATATCATTCAGACTTCAGCGTAATTTGAGTAATACGCTCTTGCCAACAACCATCTTTATCTGAGGCTAATTCTAGTAATTCAACTTTATTCTTAGTGACTTTTAAAACTTTTCCGTGATTTAACCCTAGGTAATAACCCGGCTTCACCTTGTGTAACTCTCCGCCGGAAACTTGCACAAGCGCCCATAGCTCATCATTAATCCGTAATGTACCTTGCATCATCAGATTATCAAGTGAATACATCTCCAAGGGTTGCTTTTTACGTTCAAAATTTGGCTGCGGACAACTTTTAGGTGTATTTTTTGTTGGTGCAACAACTTCAGCTTTCGGTTCAGAAAAGGGATTACGCCCCTCTTCCTGAGTAAAAACCATTGCATCAATTTTCTTTAAGGCTGGTACCTTATCGTTAATCGGGTAAATTTGAGATTTTGTTTTAACGACAAATTCATTTAGGTCATCAACATTTACTTCCACACATGAAAACAGTGGTAGGGTCATAACTAAAAGGATAAAAAACCTCATTTTTTATCTCCCTTATAGCGATATGTTTTAGCGATAACATTTAATGTTAATAAGCCCTTTGCTCCCTTAGCTAACCTTATATTGTCCAAAATAACAATCCGAGGCAAAGCTGCAATATCAGCAGCAAACTTACCAAGTTCCTGATAACTACCAACAACTTGGATACTGATAGGAACCTCAACAGAAAGCTCCTGATCTTTAATTACACCCCAGTTAATACTTTTAAACTGTAGACCATTATTTGCGCCAATAAAGCTAATATCATCAAGTAAGCTCGCAATTTCTTTTTTGCTTGGTAGCTTATTTAATAATCCATCAAGAATAATATTAATTTCGATCATCTGAGCGCGGTAAGCTTCTAAATTTGCAGATAAAGCCGCTTTTACCTTGAAGTTGTTTTTAAGAACGATCTCTTTTTCTTTAACGCTTTCCAGTTTATCTAGCTGGGGAGTTGTTACATAATAGAAAAATGCACCACTTAAAATTACGCAAACAATAGCGATAAACACACCACGATAAAGTGCTGGCCAGCTACCAACAGTCTCAAAATCTAATTCATTTAAGTCCATTATTTTTCCCCTTTACTTTCAGGGACAACAATAAATTTCATTGCAAAGTTACTCAATTTAATTGGTTTGGAGGGGCCTGCAACGATAGAGCTAATATAGGAATCACCTAACCACCCAGAGCTATCAATGTTTCTCATCATTTTCGCCAGGCGGTTATTGGATTCACTCATCCCTTTTACATCAACCTGTTCATTAGCAAATCCGACATTGTTTAAATAAATACCCGCCGGAACAACATCCACTAATGTATTAAAGAGTTGTGTTGCATAGTTACGTTTTTTTTCTAATTGTTGAATTAGGTTTATGCGACGCTCAAGCTCTGCTTTTTCTTTTTTTATTTGGCTAATCTCGGCAATACGGCGATCTATAATAATTGTTTGAGTTTGTAAAAATTGATTACGTTGCTCCTGTGCAGAAATTAAAGTATCAACATACATCTTGCCACCATAAGATAACCCCAGCACCACAAAAGCACTCAGTACCAATACCACAAAAAACTGCTGTTTCTTTTTCTTTTTGTAGTCATCACGCCACGGCAATAAATTAATATTAGACATTACTGAACCCCTCTTAATGCCAATCCTAGTGCTGTCATATATTTTGCGCCAACTTCACGAAGTAAAATTTTATCGGCTTCATTTTTGTACTCAAAACCAATGAACGGATCGGCAACTTCAACATCTAATTCTAACTCTTCAGCTAATTGCGTCACTAGCTCAGGCATTAATTGACAACCGCCAGTTAAAATTATTTTTTCAACTTCGATATTATTGGGAGCGTTGGTAAACATACGCAAGTCAAAACGTAAATGATTAACAGTCATATTTACAAAGGGTGCAATAACATCAACATCACAATCTACAGGCCAATTATGTTCAGTTTTTATTTTTTCTGCTTCGTTGAACTTAAAACCATAATGATCGGCCATCATTTGTGTACAGAGAGCCCCCCCATGATTTTTAGAACGAGAAAAAATAACCTTGCCTTGATGCAAAATATTAAGCATCATTTGTGAGGCACCAATATCGACAACAGCAATGCCTCTGTCATAATCTTCGCGCACGAACAAAAGCTCACAGGCTCTTGCTAAAGCATGGCTTGCTACATCAACTACTTTTACGGTTAAATTGGCTGCTTCTACACAATCGACTTGCGATAACACAGTTTCTTTTCGAGCTGCGCTCACTAAAACATCATTTAAATCTTTGCTATTGGCGTTTTGAGAAACAACTTCAAAATCCAAAAATATCTCATCTAGTGGAAAGGGAATGCTATTTTCAGCCTCAAGTTCAACTTGAGCCTCTAACTCTAACTCACTTAAATCTGCATTCATTGGGATGACTTTTGTAATAACATCAGCTCCCGTCACGGCAATTGCTACATTTTTATACGAAGTAGGGAAGTTTTTCCGTAATTGATTGATAACCTGAGTTAACTTTGTAATATCTTCAAAGTGATTATCAACAATCAAACCTTTGGCAATGGGAGCTTCTGCAACTGCATCAATTTGAAAAGTCCCCTTCCCCTTTGATATGGCAATCGCTTTGATAGAATTTGAACCGAAATCTATGCCAATTAAAGCATTTGCATTCGCCTTTTTCATATTTGCAAACATAACATCCTTGCCATAATAAATTTAATAAGATATTTAAAACTTCAGTTACTTATAATAAGACGAAAATCAGGAACTTCCAAGGCGATAAGCTATTATTCCGCTTTAACTCCCGAAATATCACTATATACTGTGCGTAGGCTCTAAGAAACATCAACTTAAATGAGTTAATTACAAGCAATATTTAAGGTATATACAAAATGATTAAATGGATCAAGCGCCTTTTCTTAGTTTCTATTACTATAGGCTTAACGGGTATAGGCGCAATAATTGCGATTTACTATCACGTTAAGACTGATTTGCCTGATGTCGCTTCAATTCAAGATATTCAACTTCAAGTTCCCATGAAAGTATTCAGTATTGATGGTGAATTACTTTCTCAGTTTGGAGAAAAACGTCGTATTCCTCTTACTATAGAAGAGGTACCTAAAAAATTAATTCAGGCATTTATTGCAACCGAAGATAGTCGTTATTATCAACATTTCGGCATTGATCCAATTGGCATTACCCGCGCTGCGATGGTTTATGCTTCAACGGGCACGGCAAAGCAAGGTGCAAGCACCATTACCCAGCAAGTTGCTCGTAATTTCTTTTTAACACGTGAAAAAACATTTATACGTAAAATAAAAGAGATTTTTATTGCTATTCAAATTGAACAAATCTTAACTAAAGATGAGATTTTAATGCTTTACCTAAATAAAATATCTCTGGGCCACCGTTCATACGGTATTGGTGCTGCCGCTCAGGTTTATTATGGAAAAGCTGTATCTGAGTTAACGTTACCTGAAATGGCTGTACTGGCTGGTTTACCTAAAGCTCCATCCCGATTAAACCCAATATATTCTCCCGAAAATGCCAAAAATCGTCGTAATATTGTATTAATGCGTATGCTCGATGAGTTATACATATCACAAGCGCAATACGAAGAAGCGATTAATAGCCCGATAACAGGCAAATACCATGGAGCAGAGATCACTTTATCAGCACATTATGTTGCCGAAATGGCGCGCAATAAGCTCATTGAGCTTTATGGTGCTGAGCGTAGTTATAGTGAGGGTTTTAATGTTTATACAACCATTAATAAACCAGCTCAAAAAGCCGCCAATAAAGCACTCACTAATAATCTCCATGAATATGACAAACGCCATGGCTACCGCGGTGCAAAAAAAACATTATGGGAAGCACCAGCCGATAACTGGCCTATTGACGATATTGTAGCAAATATAAAAAAACAACCGAGTTTTGCTGATTTACACCCTGCTGTTGTTATCGAGGTAAATGAGCAGTCAATTAAAGTTATTAGCAAGCATACAGGCCATGAAGTACAGCATATTGATTGGGATGGTTTGAAGTGGGCACGCCCTTATATAAGTGATTCAGTTCAGGGTAAAGCACCAGAAAAAGCATCAGATATAGTTGCTGTTGGTGAACAAATCTGGGTACGCCAGATAGAGCAAGCATTAGAACTATCCCAATATCCAGATGCAAGCGCGGCCTTTGTGTCATTAAACCCACAAGATGGTGCAATCACATCAATGGTTGGTGGATTTAGTTTTGTACAAAGTAAATTTAACCGCGCAACTCAAGCGAAACGTCAAGTAGGCTCAAACATCAAACCATTTGTTTACTCCGCCGCACTTGATAATGGTTATACGCTTGCCACATTAGTCAATGATGCACCAATTAACCAGTGGAGTGGTAGCGAGTCTTGGCGTCCAAAAAACTCACCAGCAATATATGATGGTCCAGTTCGCTTACGCCGTGGCCTTGGCCAATCAAAGAATGTTGTTTCTGTACGTTTAGTACAAGATCTCGGCTTAACAAAAGTCATCAATCAACTTGAAAAATTTGGCTTTAACAAAAATGAGTTACCGCACAACTACTCACTTGCGCTTGGTTCTGCATCACTGACTCCATTAGAGCTTGCAACAGGTTATGCGATCATCGCCAATGGAGGTTTTAAAATAGAGCCTTATATCATTGAGCGAATTGAAGATGCCTATGGCACAGCTCTTTATCAAGCGAGTCCTAAAATTGTTTGCACGGATTGTACTGAACTATATGAAAAACAGCGTGCATCTGAACAACTTATCGCACCACAAACAAGAGAAGAAGCAACAAATACCTGCTCAATTTCACCGATTAGTGAAGAACAAATCGCACCATCGGCTATCAGTGAAGAAACCGCATTTTTGACACGTGAACTGCTAAACACCGCAATCTGGGGTGGTGGTAGCTGGCAGCATAAAACAGGATGGAATGGGACAGGATGGCGAGCAATGCGTGCATTAAAACGCAAAGATATCGGAGGAAAAACAGGAACAACCAATGATTCAAAGGACGCATGGTTCTCTGGTTATGTGGGTAACACAGTTGCCACATCATGGGTGGGCTTTGATAATTTTGATCGTGAATTAGGTAAAGCGAGATTTAATAAAAATCTCGATAAAGAGCAAATTTATGGCGGTGAATTTGGCGCAAGAACCGCATTACCTGCATGGATAGAATTTATGCAGGACACAGCTTTATCACAGCCAGTGGTATTTCCAAAAAAACCGATCAATATTTCAACTGCTCGCATCGATCGCTCGACCGGTTTATTAACTTACAAAACAGACTATACAACACGTTTTGAATACTTTAGAACTGGTTCAGTACCCACAGAATATGTCGAACAACCCTCATTTATTGAAGAAGAAATATTTGATCAAGGTAACAAAGAAAATTTACAAGGTGAAACAGATGAATTATTTTAATTAAACAAGCCTACATAATCGCTTGTTTATTTAAAAAGCCTACCTGTTTTATGTCAATTCCGATCTTTTAAAAAAACTTGAACGATCCTACTGTTCGATCAAAATCCCTAATCTTATTTAAGATTGGGGATTTTTTTTGTTTAATCAAGAAATGGAATTAGTTTATGAATCATTTGAAAACAAGGATTCATACGACGATGTATTACATGCCATAGATGCACAATGGATTGAAGAATCGTTATTTGCTACTAAAAAAGCCAGCATTAGACGTCGTCGCTTACCAGAAGAACAAGCAGTTTGGCTGATAATAATGATGGGATTGATGCGTAATAGCTCTATCAAAGAGCTCAGTGGTTCATTAGATATACCAATCCCGATGAAATGTATTCTCATGTCGCACCAAGCGTGCTTATTGATTGCCGTAAACGCTTAGGCGAGTCTCCAATGAGTTATCTCTTTAGTACAACTTGCGCAGCATGGCATAATCAATCACACCCAAAGCACATGCAATCGGCCTCCATTTATTGGCTGTTGATGGCACTACGTCCCGAGTTCCAGACACATCTGAGAATAGAGAAGAGTTTGGCTTCATATCAAAATCACATCAGGTCTAGCCACTGCTTCGCATGGTTTCTTTAAATTCGACACATACTAGAATGTTGCTTGGTGCTGCATTTGATAGCTGTAGTATTGGTGAAATAACACTAGCCAAACGATTGCTAACAGATATTCCCAACAACTCATTAACCTTATTTGATCGTTGCTATTTTTCTGCTGATTTATTACTTAACTGGCAGCAATTTGGTGTTAGTTCACATTGGTTAACACCAGTAAAAAAGAGTATGAGATATGAAATCATTGAACGCGACGCAGATAATGATTTATTGATTGCAATGTCCGCATCACCTCAAGCACGAAAAAAAATCCAATGTTACCAGAGACTTGGCAAGCAAGAATAATTTGCTATCAGCATCCAAAAGGCGAAATTAAAGGTTTTGTTACCTCACTGGTAGATCCGAAAATGTATTCAATGGAAGAACTATTATCAATTTATTGGGATCGTTGGGAAATCGAACAAAGCTTTGGAGAGCTTAAAAACAGTCAATTAAGTGGAGAGATTACACTAAGAAGTCGTTTTCGGAGGCGGTAAAACAAGAACTTTTGGGGATCTTACTCGGTTACAATTTGATAAGGTTGGAAATGGCCAATATTGCCAAAGAAGCAAAGGTTTCCCCCACAAGGATTAGCTTTACGTCTGCGATTTGCATTAAATAAGAGGCTATGCCCTATCTGGTGATGGGACAATACCGAGAAAACTTCAGCTCATGCGACAAGATGTTAAGCATTTCATCTTACCTAAAAAAAGAAAACACCGAACGTTTTCGCATTCAGTGCTTTGTCTCCCATCAAGATACCCATTAAGATATAAGCCTAAAATATCTTAACCGGACGGCATTGACCTATTTTATGTAGTCTTTAAGTTCGAATAACTAAGAAAATCCCTAGTGAATCAACTTAATCAGATTGATTTTAAAATGTTCATTACCAATAAATAAAAAACAGCCGGATTCAATCGTTTATACCAACTTTTTCTGTTCGAGTCACATCAAACTAGCTGCTATTCTTAAACAAATAGAGCGATGATTAATCGTAGCGCTGGGCACGTTTAAAGCTAAAGCAATAAAAACTGCTTACTGATAACTGCACCGAATAACGCTAAAACAACCTTAGATCCGCGATCTGAAGCGACACATAAATTACGTAACTCCTCAGTCAGGATGGTAAATCTAATGACAAAGCTCCACTCTTAAACTTTCCTTATGCAAAAGTAGCTCACAAGTCTAGGAACGAAAAACTCCCTGTAAAGCAGAAATGGGGATTATCGCCATCTCATATAAAGGGAGATAGTTGGTGATGGAAGAGGGCTAGTGGAGTTCACCCGCTAATAAACTTTAACTGACGCCTTATTCATCTTACTCTACATAAAAGGGAGATACCTACCTTTCCCATATGGGAGTAGTTCAAACACAAATCGCACGTTATTTGGCGCTTGGCGATGGTCAGGGTTCGCAGAGCTCACCCGCTCGTACACTTGCCTCTCGATAAACTACTGGCTACATGGAGCTTAGCCCGCTCATGATGCTTTACTGCCGCGAAATTCGCCCCTACTCGAGAGTCGGTCATCGTTGTGTATCCGCGAATTTTAGACGTAAAAAAACCCTGTCGAGATAAACTCAACAGGGTTTAGTATTGTGTTGCTTATAGAGAGCAAGCTTGGTGATGGCCAGGACTCGCAGAGCTCACCCGCTCGTGACACTGCGCTGTCGTGCAACTCTTAATTTCCCCATGTTTGAGTAGGTCAAACACAAATCGTAAGCAATAAAAAACCCCAGTAAGCAGAGCTTACTGGGGTTCGTTATTGGGTGCTTGGCGATGACCTACTCTCACATGGGGAAACCCCACACTACCATCGGCGCAACTGCGTTTCACTTCTGAGTTCGGAAAGGGATCAGGTGGTACCACA
>JABXKR010000164.1 GCA_013619145.1 Psychromonas sp.
TATAATGAGCGTTGTTAGCAAGCCCTGAGTATTCGTTAGTGAGTTTGAGTCACTCATTCTGTCGAAAGCAAACCGAAAAACATCGTATGTTTTGGGGCGTTATTCGTACAAAATGAGTGCATGTCTACATATCAGTATTAACTATATTTGTAGACAATTCATCTTATATTGGGGGCGTTTGCGAGTCAGCTTTCTAAGTCGGAAAGGGGCACATTGCGACTTAGAAAATAGACTATTTGATTCAAAATTAGTGGCTAATGGTATGCGCCAACGCGTAGAGTTCGTCTATTGTCATTTTTTTAAATCTGTGAAAACGTACCTTGCCGTGATCATTTTCGGCCCAAACGCCGGCAAAAAATGAGCCCATAATAATAAAACAAGATTCTATTTTAACCCGCAAGATAGATCAGATAGTTATGCTGATTGGTATTACACTACGGCTAATTTAAAACTGCTGCGCTGGCCGATGCTGGCCCCGCTTCGACTAACGGCATTAAGTACTGCCTGCAAAGAGGCACTGACTATATCGTCGCACTTGGCTGCAGCGCAGTAGCGGGTGCCTTGAATGCTAAGCTGAACATAAGCCATCGCTTTTGCCTGTTCATTTTCAGCCCCTTTTTTGCTCGGCAAGGCATGCTCGTTATAGTCGATTAATACAATATCAGTTTCGATTGATTCACTTAAACCTCTGACAAAAGCATCCAGTACACCTTTACCTTGACCATCTATTGTCACTGAGCCGTTAATGCCGAGTATCTGCGCCTGTAACATATCTTTATTACCTTGACGGTTAAGGCGGTAGCTGTCGACACTTGCGGTTTTCTGTGGTGCTAAATAAGTCTTCGAAAAAATATTGTGAATAATGGTCGATGAGACTTCACTTTCACTGTTTTCGGCATGCTGTTGTACGTGCGGGCTAAAGTCAACCTGCATCCAACGCGGCATTTGAATACCGTAGTCCTGTTCAAGTACATAGGCAACACCACCTTTTCCTGATTGGCTATTGATACGAATAACCTGCTGATAAGTTCGTCCTAAATCACGCGGGTCGATAGGCAGATAAGCAACTTGCCAATGTGTTTCTGGATCATTGATTCGCTGCACCGCATCAATCGCCATACATTTGTTAATCGCATCCTGATGGCTTCCAGAGAAAGCAGCAAAAACTAATTCACCTGCGTAGGCATGACGAGGGTGCACAGCTAATTGTGTGCAGCGTTCAACGGTTGCAATAATACGGTCCATATCAGCAAAGTTTAGTTGTGGATCAATACCCTGGCTATATATGTTCATCGCCATAGTGACGATATCCATATTACCAGTGCGCTCGCCGTTGCCGAGCAATGTGCCTTCGATGCGATCTGCACCGGCCAGCACACCCAGCTCTGCAGCTGCCACACCACAACCGCGGTCGTTATGAGTGTGTAAACTGATGGTCACTGATTGACGATGGCTGATATTGTCACACATCCATTCAATTTGGTCTGCGTAGACGTTAGGTGTTGAGGCTTCAACCGTCGCGGGTAAATTGATAATCACCTTGTTTTCAGGTGTCGGCTGCCAAACGTTAATAACGGCATCACAGACTTCTACGGCATAATCCATTTCGGTGCCGGTAAAACTCTCGGGTGAATATTGGAATGACCACTTTGTCTCAGGCTGAGCGACAGCAAAATCTCGTACCCATTGTGCGCCTTGTACGGCAATGGCTTTAATTTCATCGCGCGATTTTTTAAATACCTGTTCGCGCTGCACCGTCGAGGTTGAGTTATATAAATGCACAATGGCTTTTTTTGCACCTTTTAAAGCTTCAAAGCTGCGTGCTATTAAGGGCTCGCGTGCCTGTGTTAAAACTTGGATTGTGACATCGTCTGGAATTAAATCCTGTTCAATTAACTGGCGTACAAAATCAAAGTCAGGTGCCGATGCAGCAGGAAAACCCACTTCAATCTCTTTAAAACCAACATCAACCAATAGCTTAAACATATCAAACTTTTGGCTCGGACTCATCGGTTCAATCAGGGCTTGATTACCATCGCGTAAATCAACACTACACCACTGAGGTGCCGCTTCGATAATTTGATTAGGCCAGCGTCTATCCGTTTTTTGAATTGGAGCATAGGCGCGATATTTTCTATGATTAAAACTAGAGTGGATGTTAGCGATATTAGACACGAGTCATTTCCTTTTAGAACGTTGTCAGCGGAGATGTTTAGAGGAATGAATTAGCGAGTTGGTGCACCATTGTAAGGTTATTACCGCCCGTTTCCGGTAAGAAACTTCGCTCGCTATCAATGTACTAACTATAGGATGAATGGCGTAGTGAGTGGTTGCAAAGTAACTCTAAATTCAAGCCATTTATGCAACAACTCACTAGGTAATGTGTTATTGTTAGTGTAAATAACCATATAGGTAAGCTAGTGTGCAGGAAGTCATTAAGTTAGACCGTATTGATAAGAATATTCTTAAGCTGATGCAGGGGAATGCACGTATTAGTAATTTGGAATTAGCCGATAGTGTTGGTTTATCACCAACTCCCTGTTCGCGTCGTGTGAAACGGCTGGAGGAGTCGGGAATAATCGACAAACATGTCACTTTACTGAAACCCGCAGTACTAGGTTTAAACTTGACGGCCATGATTGGTATTTCAATGGATCGCCATACACCGGATCGTTTTGATAACTTTGAACGTGCGATTGCAGCTTTACCTGAGGTACTAGAATGTTTGATTGTGACAGGGCAGACTGCTGATTTTTTGTTAAAAGTGGTGGTGCGCGATATGGAACATTATGAGAAGTTTTTACTCGGGCAGTTAACCAAGTTAGAAGGTGTTACTGGTGTACATTCCAGTTTTGTATTGAGAGAGGTGGTCAAAAAGACCGAACTGCCGCTGGATTGAGTGCTCTGTAGCGGCTCAGTATGTCTGAGTATGGTTTGGTAGGTTTCTAAGTCGCATTGGGGCACAAAGCGCCTTAAAACTTTTGCACTATTTATCTGTTGAGCCTCCCCATTTACGCTCGCTTTCTCCCAATAGCGAGCATAAACACCTCATCTTGTTAGATTAGGGGGTCTACTAGATCGGATCAGGTGCATGACAATACGTAATAGAAAACCTGCCAATGGGCTTATATTCCATACAGATCGTGGCGCAGAATATCGAGCACATGAGGTTCAAGCTTTACTTAAAAAACATAG
>JABXKR010000170.1 GCA_013619145.1 Psychromonas sp.
CATAAACTTTTTTACGTTTGTTCCATTTATTACGGGCTTGCGTCGCGTCTTGTTTTGCTACAAGCAAATTTTCAGCAGTTACATAAGCTTGTTGCCAGTCTTTAGTTGCTAACAACCATTGCCTTTTTGAGTTTACAAAATCAGCGTCTCTTTGAAAATCAACAGCTTGCTCTTCTTCTAGTTGTGCTTGTTTGGCGTCCTTGTTTTCGGTTAATTTATGCTTGGTTTTGTATAAGCGCCATTTTTTTCTACTTTTATTATTCCCTTGCTCAGCCGCTAATAAATGCTCGGCCGCGTTAAACTGTGCCCAGAGGGCTTTATAACCATCCCGTACTTGAGTCAACACCTGACCAGCTTGCTGGATAGTTAGCTCGGTATCTTGTCTTAAGAGGTTTTCACCTTTACTTAATTCGCCTTCTAAATCCGTCAACTCATTACCATCAAAAAGATAATCATCGCTTAAACGCTGCCAATATTGTAGATTTTTTAATTCGTTACTATTGTTGCGCTGCGCGTCTCTTGCTTCAGCATTTAAGTTGCGCTGCCCTTTTTCTAAGCGTTTTTGGTAGTTTTTTATTTCACCCTGTAGTTTGGCTATATCCGCTTTTTGTTCTGCAATTAATGCTTTATCAACTGGTTTAAGGGCTTGCCAAATATTATCTAAACTGCCATTAGTTGCCGCCATGCTAAGCCCTAAGATAGCAATTAAAACTGCCGCGGCGATGCCTATTTTTTTAATCGGCAAGCTAGGCATAGCAATATTTTTCCCCGTACCTTGTAAAGCGCTTAAAAATTCCGTTAGCGTATCAAAGCGATTTTCGGGTTTCGCTGATAATGCCTTTTGAATACTCAGACCGACTTTTTTATTGATGCCTTTAACCACTTCATGTAATGGCTCAATAACACCCGCGGGGACGTCTCCACTAAGTAGTTCATAAACAAGCACCGCTAAAGCGTATTGGTCGGCTCTACCGTCAATGTTTTTCACCCCTTTTAACTGCTCTGGTGCCATATAATAAGCGGTACCGGATGCGGCGCCTGTCTGCGTGCGCTGACTGGTCGACATCACCCTGGCGATACCAAAGTCCATTAGCTTATATTTACCTTCGTCGGTCAGGTAAATATTTTCCGGTTTGATATCGCGGTGCACTGTTATTTCATGGGCATGGTCAAGCGCGGCACAAATAGGGGTGAGAATTTCAATCACCTCTTCTAAACTAAAATGTTGGCGAACCAGTGCTTTGCTCTCTATTAACTGGCGTAAATCTTGCCCTTCAAGCAATTCCATGGTTAAAAAACACAAGCCGTCAACTTGTTGTACATCAAAAACATTAACGATACTCGGGTGACTTAATTGACTTGAAAGCCGGGCTTCATCTAAAAACCGCTCTTTGGCACACTCATCTGACATTAACTGCGGCAGCATCACTTTAATGGCAATGTCTTCATTACGGTTTTTATCAAAGGCGCGATAAACCGCTCCCATGCCACCTTGCGCAATAAAAGCATTAATTTCATAGCGATTCGCTAAAACAGTCCCCACTTCAAGGCTCTGTTGATTACTCACTGTTGATGCCATGCCCGGTAAATCAGCCAGTTTAGTTTGACTAAGTGGAGAGCTACTGTGGGGAGTCTGTTGAACAAACTTGTTAAGCAACAATTGATGCGCTTCTTGTAGCTGGTTTTGCATGCTGACAAGCTTTTGTTTTAAAACTTCGGTTGGAGCAGATGCAATTTTATCTTCTAGCTGGTTTAATTTTTCTTGATAAGCTTTGTTAATTTCAGAGGCTGATTTTTTATCCATCACCTCTTCAGCTAAACCTAATAATTTAGCGGCTTGTTGTACTTCCATTATGCTATTCCATTTTATTATGCATTAACAATTAATTGGTAAATTTAAGTTTTTAGTTTTTAGTTTTCAAAAGCTGATACTACAAAGTGATTATGTACTATTTTACAGAGCTTAACTTTTCCTCATAACAAACTGTAAAAAAATATAAACATACAGTCCCTTCAGAAAAAGACGACAAAAAGCAAATATAACTAGCATTAACTTTAACAGCTTTAACTAGCCGAAATAATCAATAATTACACAGATGTAATTTATAAACATGCAAAAATCTACAATCCCCCCCCTTGGACAAGACGAAAACCAATATCGTAACTACGATCTGAGACCGAATTCCCGAAGCGATAGGCTGAACGCAAAGCGTTAGGTACAGTAAACCAAGAACCACCTCGCAACACACGTTTTGAACAATCTCCAGTTACCCAAGCACCTCCATGACTAGGGCTACCGTAATAGGAGTTTTTGTAACAATCTTGAGCCCATTCCCATGCATTACCGTGCATATCGTATAAACCAAATGAATTGGCTGCAAAAGACTTTGTTGATGCTGTTTTAATATTATCCCATCGGCTCTTGCAACCTTCACAATTTGCATGGTTATTACCTATAGAGTTACCCCAACTGTATCTTGTTGTTGAGCCTGCTCTAGCCGCATATTCCCATTCGGCTTCACTTGGCAATCTAAAACGTTTATTGCCTTGGGCTTTAGTTATTTTATTTAACCAAGGAATAAACTGCTGGGTGATGTCGTTATAACTCACATTAATCACAGGCCGTGAGCCTCTTCCCCAACCGTTATCTTTCGGTTTATAAGAACAACCTCCAGCGTCCACACAAGCGTCCCACTGAGCAAATGTCACTTCACTTTGGCTTATTTTAAAAGCTTTAATAGACACTCGATGTATTGGTTGTTCATCGCCACTTTCGTTAGATCCCATCATAAAACTACCAGCAGAAATGCTTACCATTTTACTAGGAGCTGTGTTTATTGCATCTTTAGCTGCTTTAACTACTTTAGCTCTGGCTGCTTTTTCTTTGGCTAACTTAGCCGCTTTATCCGTCGCGTGTTTTTTATCAATACGAGCCGCTTCACTGCCAACCGCCTGATAAGCCGCTTGCCACTGTGTTTCAGCTGCTTGCAAATTAGCAATGGCAGCAATAAAATCCCCTTCCTCTTGCTGCGCTTTTGCCGTGTTTTCATTTTGCACCGCCAGTGCAACTTGGCTTGGGTTTTCTAAAGCATAAACTTTTTTACGTTTGTTCCATTTATTACGGGCTTGCGTCGCGTCTTGTTTTGCTACAAGCAAATTTTCAGCAGTTACATAAGCTTGTTGCCAGT
>JABXKR010000173.1 GCA_013619145.1 Psychromonas sp.
AATTGAGAGATAGCTTTAATCGAATATTATTCAGCTTTAAAACTATGTAAGCGATTCATCGCTTTTGCTAGTCCGTCTTGCCCTAAAATATGGGTGCAACGAGCAGCTTCATCAATACTTTGGTCAATCAGATTTTGTTCACTGCTTGGTGCTTTGCCAAGTACAAAACCACTGACTCTATTTCGGTCACCTGGATGACCAATGCCAATTCGCAGACGATAGAAATTTTTATTATTGCCGAGTTTGGAGATAATATCTTTTAAGCCGTTATGACCGCCATGACCGCCACCGAGTTTAAACTTCGCAATACCGGGAGACAGATCTAACTCATCATGTGCAACGAGGATCTCTTCAGGTTTAATACGATAAAAATTCGCCATTGCAGCAACAGACTTGCCACTAAGGTTCATAAAGGTAGTAGGTACAAGAAGGCGCAGATCATTACCTGCAAATTGAATGCGTCCAGTCAAGCCGTAAAACTTTGCTTCAGCTTTAAGTTGGATATTTTCTTGAGAGGCGAATTGGTTTAAATACCATTGCCCGGCATTGTGTCTTGTTTGTGCATATTCGGGGCCTGGATTAGCCAGGCCCACAAGCAATTTAATCGTAATGGACACGATTATTCAGCAGCTGGTGCTTCTGCAGTTGCTACTTCTTCTTCTGCTACAGCAGCTTTCTTAGCTAGTGCAATTGAAACTAATGGCAGGTCATGAGATGTACCTTTCGCTAGTTCAACTGATTCAACACCTTCAGGAAGTGTTAAGTCAGAGATATGCACTGTATCGCCGATAGCCATTTTGCTGATATCAACTTCAATAAATGAAGGTAAGTCAGCAGGTAGACAAGAAACTTCAACTTCATTAGCGATGTGAGAAACTACACCACCATTTTTAACAGCTTCTGAAGCATCTACGTTAATGAAGTGTAGTGGAACTGTTGTGTGAAGTTTTTGAGATGCATCAACACGTAGAAGATCTAAATGTTGAATGCGTTCTTTAAATGCGTGACGTTGAATAGCTTTAAGTAAAACTTGCTCTGCAACACCATCGATTTCTAAGTCTAGAACTGAAGAGTAAAAAGCTTCAACAGCTTCAACTTTACGTAGTTCTTTTTGTTCAAAAGTTACTGATACTGGCTCTTTGTCTGCACCGTAAACGATTGCTGGAACTAGATCTGCATGACGTAGGCGGCGGCTCGCACCTTTCCCTAGATCAGTACGGATTTTTGCGATTAATTTAATAGACATGGTGTAACTCCAATAACGAGGGTACTTTATAAAGTTCCTCAAATTTAAAATAGATTTTATCTTGCGACCAGATAAAACCACCTTATCCGCTCATCTTAATGAGGGATAAAAAAGGCGCGCCATAATAACGTAGCGGAAGAATTTTGTACAACATTAAAACAAACTTCAGGCATAAAAAAACGCTTAATTGCACTGCAATTAAGCGTTTTTGTTTTTTAAACTAATTAACGCAGGTTAATCGTTTAATTGGCAATGATTAATAATGAAACATTGCCGAAATTGATTCTTCGTTGCTTACGCGACGAATAGCTTCAGCTAGCATACCGCTTAATGTTAACTGCTTAACTTTACCTGTTGCAATAATCTCTTCTGAAAGAGGAATTGAATCAGCAACAATAAATTCATCAATGACAGAGTTTTTGATGTTTTCAGCTGCTTTTCCGGAGAATACGGCATGTGTTGCGTAAGCATAAACAGATTTCGCACCACGCTCTTTAAGAGCAGCTGCGGCTTGACATAGTGTGCCGCCGGTATCGATCATATCATCAACGATAATACAGTTACGGTCTTCAACATCACCGATCAGGTGCATTACCTGCGCAACGTTTGCTTTTGGACGACGTTTATCAATGATAGCAAGGTCTGCATCGTTTAATAATTTAGCATGTGCACGAGCACGTACAACACCGCCAATATCAGGAGAAACGATCATTGGGTTATCCAGTTTCTTCTCTAACATATCTTCAAGAAGTACAGAGCTGCCAAAGACGTTATCAACAGGCACATCAAAGAAACCTTGAATCTGTTCTGCATGCAGATCAACGGTTAATACGCGGTCAACACCGACATTTGACAAGAAGTCCGCAACCACTTTTGCTGTAATAGGTACACGGCTTGAGCGAACGCGACGGTCTTGACGGGCATAACCAAAGTAAGGAATAACAGCAGTAATACGTCCCGCAGATGCGCGACGAAGCGCATCAATCATTACGATTAGTTCCATTAGGTTATCGTTTGTTGGTGCACAAGTCGATTGAACGATGAAAATATCATCGCCACGTACGTTCTCGTTAATTTGTACGTGGATCTCTCCATCACTAAAGCGACCAACTTCAGCACTTCCTAGTTTAATGAAAAGACGATCTGCAATTTTTTGTGCTAGATCGGGTGTCGCGTTACCTGCAAATAGTTTCATATTTGGCACTGTGAGGACCTCTGTCATCCTGTTCGGTTTGTGTTAAAAAGCAACATGCTAATTAACATTTGTTATTGATTATTAATAATCAATAACTTTTTAATTCAGTGTGGATAATAATTCATTGAGCGGCGAATTATTTAACCCTTGCGCGGTAAAAGCATTTATCCATTCAGGGGTTTTATCCAAAACAACTTGAGCATCATGAATACTGGTAAATGTGCTAAAAACACATGCTCCAGTTCCAGTCAGCCGAGTCGGGGCGTATTCTATCAACCACTCTATTATCTTGGCAACCTTAGGATAGTTATTTTTTACACAAGGCTGGCAGTCATTTAGCCAATTTTGACTCATTAATTGCAGGTGGTTCTGCTTTGTTGTATTGCGAATAAGATCTGCAGCTTGAAATATTGTTGGCGTTGAAATATGGCAGTCAGGTACTGCAACCAGATAACTGTTTTCAGTGGGGTTGACGGGGCTTAATAATTCACCAATACCTTCTGCAATAGCCGCTTTTCCAAGTATAAATACCGGAACATCTGCGCCCAATTCAACACCCATTTCAGCCAGTTCCTGTGCTTGTAAATTGAGATCCCAGTGATAATTTAATGCTACTAAGGTTGTTGCTGCATCTGATGATCCGCCACCCAAGCCGCCACCCATAGGTAAATTTTTCTCGATCTTAATAAATGCACCAGCATTCTCGGGGGCTCTTTTTTTTAATATCATGGCGGCTTTATAAA
>JABXKR010000186.1 GCA_013619145.1 Psychromonas sp.
AGGTAATAATTAGATGTTGAAGTTGTTTTTTTTATATTATTCCGTGATGCTTTTAAAGCAAAAAAAAAGGTGCCCAGGGCACCTTTTTTTAACAGCCGGAGCTCGTTATGCGAACTCATCGCCTTCAAATAGGCCTGCAAATAGTGCTGTTGACAGGTAACGTTCACCTGAACTCGGTAAAATCACAACAATATTTTTGTCTTTGAATTCAGCTTGTTCAGCCAAACGAGCTGCTGCAACAACGGCTGCACCGGATGAAATCCCGGCTAAAATGCCTTCCTCTTCCATCAGACGACGGCCCATTGCAATGGCATCATCATTGCTCACCTGTTCTACACGATCGATTAAAGAAATATCTAAGTTTTTAGGAATAAACCCGGCACCAATACCTTGGATTTTGTGTGGTCCAGGTTTAACTTCCTGACCGGCGAGTGTCTGCGTAATAACAGGAGAGTCGACAGGCTCAACAGCAACACTGACAATCGCCTTGCCTTGAGTTTGCTTAATATAACGACTTACACCCGTGATAGTACCGCCTGTACCTACACCAGCTACAAACACGTCGATTTCACCATCGGTATCATTCCAAATCTCAGGACCTGTTGTTTGTTCGTGAATTTCAGGATTTGCCGGGTTTTCAAACTGTCTAAGCACTAAGTATTTGCTTGGCTCTGCCTGTGCTAATTCTTCAGCTTTGTTGATTGCACCTTTCATACCAAGCGCACCGTCAGTTAAAATCAGGTTTGCACCCAATGCTTTAAGTAATTTACGGCGTTCAATACTCATCGTATTTGGCATTGTAAGGGTGATTTTGTAGCCACGAGCAGAGGCAACGAAAGCAAGTGCTATACCGGTATTACCACTTGTCGCTTCAACTAATTCAACGTCTTTGGTTAACGTTCCATTTTTTTCGGCTGCCCAAATCATATTTGCGCCGATGCGACATTTAACACTGAAGCTCGGATTACGGCTTTCTACTTTTGCAAAAACATTACCAGAAGTGACGTTGTTTAAACGAACAAGTGGCGTATTACCAATAGTTTGTGAGTTATCACTGAATATTTTACTCATTGTATTTCCTCTGATTTTTGGTGTTATTTAAATTCATGAGATAAGAATAGCGGAAGTACAAAATAGGGAAAGTAAAATTTCGTTATACTATATGTAGTTTAGTGATATAGAAGATGTGCTTTAATGATATGGCGAAACCATTTGTAAATGCAGGGCTTTCGTTTTCAAGCCCTTTGTAGCAAAAGGACTGTGAATTAAGAGGGGAACTGCCGGTAAATTAGAATTTTGTTTCAAAACCAAATAGTGCTGTACTGCCACCGTAACCCGGCATTTTACCATTAGAGATAATGAATTTTATTTTGCTGGACGCACTGGTATTAAAGCTGACTCCGGCACCGATAGAAAGCTCACCTTTATATAAATCAACTTGCTCAGCACTGGCAATGTATTCATATAACGCATGATCCGCTGATAAATTACTTAGGTACTGTGTTGAAGAATCGGAAAAGTTTGCATACAGTTCCATTTGCACGCCTTTTTCACTAGGAGCAATCAAAGGTACTGAAAAGAGTTCATAATGTGAATTATCATTGAAAGTACTATCTGTGATCGAGGTGGTAAAGGTCAGCTTCTGATAAAATGTCGTAAAAACACCATCCAGGTATCGGTAAGTGGCTTCTGGTATTTGCGATACTGAATCAAAATCAAGACTAAAGCCATCACTTTCTTTCTGCTGCAGTTCGACGCTTTTTTGATATTGAACTTGTAATGCGTTTGTCGGCACTTGTGCAGCAACACAACAGGTTGAGATAAAATATATTAAGAAAGCTGTTAATTTAAACATCGTCTCACTCCAATTCGGACCACCCGAAGAACTGGTTAAATTATACGCAAACAAAATAATTAATTACAGGTTAGAAAATGTAAATAATTATGGAGCTGTTGTAATAATTCCATTTTTGCGGGGTTGGTCTGATGTTCCAGAGCAAGCGCATCGAGTTTTTCAATGTATGCTTGACTATGCTCTAATAGATATGCCTGACGATGCCGCTGCCACTTTTCCAGCTCTTCTATCGTTAATGAATGAGCTGCATTTCTAGCGCGATAATGCCATAAAAGGCTATCTAAGCGCTTATCTTCAAATTTAAAATTATGTTCAGCCAGCTCTTGCCATGTACTGCTACTTACTTGATTAATAAGTGCTTTATCCGAATAGGAAAAGAAACCGCCGCTGTATAACATCTCTTCAGCTGTCTTATCTTGTGCTTTTGCTATCTCTTCGGCAAAGACCATCTGACACTTTTCGGCAAGCTCAGTATGCTGCTTTAAAAACTCTAATGAAGCTCGGCATTGTGAACGATCAATTCCCAGTTCGTCGGCGCGCGCTTCAGATAATGTCTTGGCTGGTGCGACAATCGGACACTTATTAATGTGGATTAACTTGATGGCAGGGCGGTTAATACCTTCGGGCAAATCAGAGGTTGGCGTATATAAGTAATGGCGGATCTCTTCAACGGAAAGTGTCTGCAGACAACTTAAGTCTTTATTTAAATCAACTGCGATAACCGCATTTTTGTTAAACGGGTGTTCTGCTATCGGCATTATATAAGATACGCAGCCCTGCATTGCCGGAAACATTCCTGAAATATGCACGATCGGGGTGTAACTTCCAAGCTTCAGCGCGTTCAGTACATTCGCTTTTTTACGTAAATTAAAGCAGTAATCATATAACTTAGGATGTGTATCTTTAATCAACTTTGCCATTGCGATGGTTGCATACACATCCGACATCGCATCATGCGCTTGCGAGTGCGCTAAACCATTCTCTTTGGTTAATAGCTCCAAACGAAATGAAGGTACGTCATTTTCATCGACAGGCCAATTGATACCTTCAGGGCGTAATGCATAACAGGCACGCACCAGATCGATAATATCCCAGCGGGAACAGCCGTTTTTCCATTCACGCTGGTAGGGATCTGAAAAGTTCCGATATAAGGTAAAACGGGTTACTTCATCATCGAAACGGATATTGTTATAACCCAGCACACAGGTATTAGCCTGACTGAACTGCGCATTGATAAGTTTTATAAACTCATTTTCAAACACGCCATGCTGCAATGTCTGCTGTGGTGTTATGCCGGTTATCAGACACGC
>JABXKR010000002.1 GCA_013619145.1 Psychromonas sp.
AACTTCAACAAAGTTGATAATAAACAGGAAAAAACCTAATACGACAATTGAGCTTGCAGCATAAAACAGACTGCCGTGATCATTTTGCCCCTCATGAATAACTTCAATACCTAATGGTGTAAACAGGTGGAAAAAGACGGCACCCGTCATCACAAAAAAGGCAAGCAGACCGCCCCATTCATGCAGTAAATTCTGGCTGGGTGCATAACTGATGATCTTGTTTTTTTTCAATATCCAAAACAGTGCTGGTAACAGCAGGATCGTGGCAGTAATCAACTCAAAAGAGCCCACCGCATACGCGCCATAACTGCTAAACCAAGTACCAATTTCCTCACCTATGATACCTTTCATCCAGTTGCCGATAGTGCCGAAAATATGCTGGGTATCTGGATGTAAGGTGAATTTATAAGGCAGCGAAAATAAAAACACTTTACTTATCCACAGCACTATCAGCCAGCTGATAATATTCGTTTTACTAAATGTCATGGTTTATTCCTTATCCATTTCCGCCCAATTTTTATCCGCTTTTTTAATAAAAGCATCTTTATCGGCACGCCAGGTATCTAATATTTTTTGATCGTAATTGAGATACAACTTGTCTTGGTAGAGAGTCCAAAATGGTGCATTGCCCGGTGCTGCTTTATTTCGTGCCATTGCCCATGCGCAATAACCGCCATACTGCGGCGCAAAATATTCCGGGTTATTTTTAAACTTATCTAAGTTTTGTTGACTGCTGAAATACCAGTCAGCCCCTTTATATTCAAAAGTAAACTTATCCGATCCTTGAACAGCTTTTTGCTCGCTAAAATAGCTCACCACATCAAAACCAGATACCGCCTTATTATTAAAATAGCCCGTATAGATTTTTTCTTGTGCTTGAATCACATTCACGCTCAGAACAAACAAAAGTAACAAAGCTTTAATTGCGGAATTAAAGAATTTCATTTCTCACCCCTTAGTTATTTTGAGCAACTAAATATTAGACCGAGGCATTGATAAAAATATTTCATCATTTATTAATTATTTAGTAAGGGATAAAAGTCAAAAGCTTGCTTTGATAGAGCAATAGGTAAAACGAGTGAATTAGTAACAGACCTAAATGGATTAAATAAATGAAGCTTATTTTGCCCAGCTATTATCAACAAAAGCAGATTAATAATCGATTCAATGATACTTTGCCTGCAAAAAGAGCGATGTTTTAATTAAAGATTAACTTTTTGTAATGTTTCATCCACCTTTTCGATATGAGCAATCCGATAAACTCCACTCTTAAAATAAACAAAAGGATAAAAAAATGAAATTTACAAAACTAATTTGTGCGACGCTTGCTCTAACCTCTTTTGCTGCCGTTGCAGACAATGATGCACTTGCCACACTCGCGTTAAAACGTGCTAACTTCACATTAGAACAAGCCATTGAAAAAGTATCCAATGACTATCCAGGTCAAATTATCGAATTCGAACTGGATGACCATAAAGGCCAGACTTCCTATGAAATAGAAGTGATTAATCTGCAGAAAGAAGAGAAATATAAACTTCAATTAAGTACCGCTGATGGTAGCTTGCTCAAAGAGAAGAGTCGTAGCTTAAAAATATTCGGGCTTAACCGTTTAGATGATGACGAATATCAAGCGCTTGAAGAGTTAGCGGCATCTGAATTCAATCTGAAATCAACCATTGCACTACTCCGTGAAAAATATAATGCAGAGTTAGTGGAGTTTGAATTAGAGAATGAAAAAGGGATCACATTCTATAAATTTAAATTAATTGATCAGCTAGGCCGTAAACGTGTGATTGTTGATATTAAAACAGGTGAAATGATCCCTGTTATGAAGCACTGATCGCTTCCCTTATATTCGCCCTGATTTACATTACAAAAGGACAAAATGATGAGTAATGAAAACAGCATAAAAGTTTGGGATCTGTTCGTGCGCATATTTCATATTTCTTTACTTGCATCTGTTGTAGTTGCATATGCAGGCGAAGAGGGAAGCATGTGGCATATTTATGCAGGTTATACAGTTCTTGGGCTTATTATATTAAGAGTGTTATGGGGTATTGTTGGTAGTAAGTATGCTTGTTTTAGTAACTTTATTTATTCACCAGGCACTGTTATTAATTACCTGAAAGGGTTACGAAATAAAAAACCGAAACACTATATTGGTCATAATCCGGCAGCAGGAGTGATGGTCATTACTTTATTAGTAACCCTTTTTGCTGTCACAATTAGCGGATTAAAAGTTTATGCCATCGAAGAGGGCCGTGGTCCGTTAGCTGAAAACAAGCTTGCAGTAATTAGCAGCGCTTATGCAGATAGTGATCATAACAAACTGACCTACAGTAAAGACCACGATGACAATGAATTATGGGAAGAAATACATGAAGCTTCTGCACACTTCTTATTGTTTTTAATCTTCCTGCATATTTTAGGCGTTACTGTTTCCAGTAAGTTGCATAATGAAAATCTTGTAAAAGCGATGATAACTGGGAATAAAGAAAACTGACAAAATACTAGATTGTGCATCTTAAATTTGTTTCAAAAGTATTTCAGTAGCCAGCCCTAATAACCTAAAAATTAGGGCTAACTAGTATTCAGCATAAGGAGAGTCAATGCGGATTTTAGTGGTTGAAGATAATGACACGACCAGCCAATACTTGCAGAAAGCACTTCAGGAACAAGGTTATGAAGTGGATCTCGCGGATAACGGTCAAGACGGGTTATTCTTAGCCCTTGAACATGATTATCAGTTGATCTTATTAGATAGAATGTTGCCTAAGCTGGATGGTTTATCTGTATTAAGCACCTTAAGAAATGCCGGGAAACAAACACCCGTCCTTATTTTAAGCGCGTTAGACAGTGTGGCGGAACGCGTTAAAGGGCTGCGAGAAGGTGGTGATGATTATCTGGTTAAACCTTTTGCACTTTCTGAGTTATTAATACGTATCGAAATATTAATCAAACGCAAAGGTAACAGCAGCGAGTTGTCGAACAAGCTTCAGGTTGCTGACTTGCAGATGGATCTGCTTGCACATAAAGTTTATCGAGGATTGATTGAGATTCAGCTGCAACCCAAAGAATTCAAATTATTACGCTATTTAATGGAACACGCGGGGCAAGTGATCTCACGTTCCTTACTGTTTGAAGCGGTATGGGATTATCATTTTGATCCGCAAACTAATGTTATTGATGTGCACGTTGCACGATTACGTAAAAAGGTAGAACTTGATGGTCATGCTCCCTTACTTGAAACCGTTCGTGGCGTGGGTTACCGAATGGTGGAAAAACAGTAGACAAGCCAGTTCCGTATGGCGTTTAACGCGCCTATATACTAGCCTGCTGCTATTAGTCGTAGGTATTTTGCTGTTGCTGCTATATCAATTAAGCGTAGGTCAGATCAGTCGCAATCAGAGATCACAAATGGGTGAGCTGGTACAGCAGCAAAAACTCTTAGCGCAAGAACTTAACCAGGCTGATTTTATCAAACAGTTTGAACTTCAAGCAGCTGGTTCCCGACAATATATCCTCAGTTTTGTCACTCAAGAGCAGGTTTACGGTCGATTGACTTCAGCACCTAAATATCTTCGCAGCTGTCCAAGCATAACGCGCTTCCCTATTTGGTTAGATAACTATGATGAAATTCGTCTAATATCAGGGTGTTCACAAGCCCTGCCACAGGGTCTGCTCGTGATCGCCACGGATGATGAATCCTTATTCGATCTCAAAACACAATTTATTAGCGCTTCGATTATTGCGTTGTTATTGGCACTGGCTCTGGGTATCACCACAGGGTTAATTTTCTCTCACCGGGTTTTAAAACGTATTAATACCTTTAATTCTATTGCACAACGTGTGGAATCAGGTGAAATGACCGCGCGCGTACCGGTATCCGCACAAGGTGATGAGTATGATCATATGGCTCTGCATATCAATACCATGTTGTCTCGATTAGAAGATTCCTTTCATGCCATTACAGGTGTTACCGATGCGATTGCGCACGATCTGCGCACTCCATTAGGACATTTAAGACAACAAATCGAACAAGGTTTAATGGATGCGCATAAATCGGGGAGTCCCACTGACAATTTGACCGAGATGTTAGTTAAATTAGATGCGATTTTATTCACCTTCACTGCCATGCTGGAACTCACCCGCCTGGAACAAAAACAACAGACAACACACTTTGCAGCGATCAACTTGCAGGTAGTTATTAACGATGCAGTGGATTTAATCCGACCAATTGTTGAAGATAATCATCAAAGCCTGCGCATTGTTGGCAAGCAGAACTGTATTGTACAAGGCGATGCAACACTGCTGTTTCGCGCTATTTATAATCTGCTTGAAAACGCCTGTAAATACGCGGGTCAGCACACTCAAATAGCGATAGAAATAACAGATAACGGTTTTATTATCAGTGATACCGGCCCTGGCATTCCCGATCATGAAAAAGACAAAGTATTCCAGCGCTTATACCGTATTGAAGAAAGCCGCAGCATTGCCGGCTTTGGTATCGGTCTGCCGCTGGTCAGGGCTATCATACGCCTGCACGATGCACAGATAGCATTAGAGAATAATCATCCGGGCTTAAAAGTTGTAGTTAACTTTAACTCTGCTGAACAGTAAAGCCCCCGCCTCCCTTTACAGTGAAAACAGATATTGTTTATAAATATTATCTGTTTCCATTTGATAAATTCAATAGTTCTCGTATTATTGAACTAAGTAATAAGGGGATAAATAATGACCAGAGATAATGCAACGCAAATATTTGAATCATTAGCTTCCGGTGTCCGTCTGGATATCTGGCGCTTATTAATCAAAAGCGGACAGAACGGCATGGTTGCAGGTGAAATGGCTTCGGCATTGGAGATTGCACCAAATTCTCTATCGTTCCACCTGAAAGCTATGCTGCATGCCGGATTAGTTTCCGTTGAACAGGAAGGTAGATTTAAACGCTATCGTGCGAATACGGCGCTGATGAGCGATTTAATTACTTATATGACCGAACAATGCTGCATAAAGCAAAGTGATGCGCAGTGTGAAGTAACTAATACTGGCGATATATGCTCTTCAGCCGAGCGTTACAGCGACTGTTAAGCCCAAGATATAAAAATAGAGGAATAAAAAAATGGGAATATTTGAACGTTTTTTAAGTGTATGGATTGGACTTGGCATGTTGATTGGCATTATCAGCAGCATGATATTTCCTGAATTTTTTACTCTGCTTGCTGATTTTCAGTACGCACAGATAAACTTAGTGATTGCAGTGCTTATTTGGCTGATGATCTACCCGATGATGATGCAGGTTGACTTCACCTCTATTCGCAAGATTCATCAGCGACCGAAAGGGTTAATTATTACCATTATTGTCAACTGGTTAATAAAACCCTTCACCATGGCGCTGCTGGCGATGTTATTTATTCGCTATATCTTTGGCCCCTGGATCTCCCCGGAATTAGGCGATCAGTATATCGCCGGCATGATTTTATTAGGCATCGCTCCCTGTACCGCCATGGTTTTTGTCTGGAGCCAGCTCACCAAAGGTGATGCCAACTATACGCTGGTGCAGGTAGCCATTAATGATTTGATCATGGTGGTTGCGTTTGCACCGCTGGCGGCCTTTTTATTAGGGGTAACCGATGTCTTTGTACCTTGGGATACTTTGCTTCTGTCGGTTTCGTTATTTGTGGTTGTGCCATTGGTTGCCGGAGTATTAACCCGTCATTTTATTCATAACCAGACCAAGTTGGATAAATTAAGTGCGGCCTTAAAACCGCTGTCAATTATCGGTTTAGTGGGAACGGTAATTTTACTGTTCGGCTTTCAGGCGCAGACCATTTTAGCTAACCCTGTTGATATCGTATTAATAGCCATTCCACTGCTGATACAGACTTACCTGATTTTTGCGATCACTTATTGGTGGATGAAAAAATGGCAACAACCACATTGTATTGCAGCACCTGGCGCTATGATTGGCGCGTCTAATTTCTTTGAACTGGCAGTGGCGGTGGCAATCAGTTTATTTGGTATTCATTCCGGCGCGGCACTGGCGACGATAGTCGGCGTATTAGTTGAAGTACCAGTTATGCTGTCACTGGTCGCTTATGCGAATCGGACACGTCAGCAATTTAGTTAAAGAAGTCGGTTAAGAGCTGTGTTATTACAGCTCTTTTTTAAATACCAGATCGGTTTGAATATCACCGCCCATATCAAACGGGTGCGAACCTATCTGGTAAAAACCCATGCTTTTGTAAAAATGCAGCGCAGGAAAATTTCCTTCCCACACACCTAACCACACATATTCTTTATTAGCTTGTTTCGCTAAATCACAAGCAAAAGTCATTAACCCTTTACCTAACCCTTGTCGTAAAAAAGCCTTACGGATATAAAATCGCTCAATCTCTAACGATTTATCATCTTTAAGATCAGTTTGCGCCCCTACTTTATTAACCTTTAAAAAACCTGCAACTTGCTCCTGCCAGTAGATAAAATAGAAACTGCTATCTACATCGTTAAGTTCAGCCGCAAGTTTTTCGCGGGTTAACGCATCATTGAGATACTGCTGCATCAGCTCTTCACTATTGCTCTCAATAAAGGTATCGCGGTAGGTTTCAATGGAAATTTCAAGCAGCAGATCTAACTGCCCGCGAGTACAAAGCGTAATATTATTAATAATGAACTTCCTTCTAGCGCTGATCATTGAATCTATTAAAACAACTTTATAACCTGAATAAATAGCTAAATCCATTGTTCAATGCTGCAAAAACTCTAAACAAAGTTATCAAGCCAGGCATACCCCTTACTGAGTAATCTTCTATAAGCGTGATAGCTCACTCGTTTATGGGCTGTTTTATTGGCGGCAGCAGTGCTAGTTTTAATTTCCTTATTAATGGATGTTATTTACATACATTCGGTTTTTTATATCTGTTCGGGGTATTTATGAAATTAGAATCACTTGCGTTACACCACGGTTATGAGTCGGAAGCAACCACCAAAGCGGCGGCAGTTCCAATTTATCAAACCACCTCTTACACTTTTGATGATACGCAACACGGTGCGGATCTGTTTGATTTAAAAGTGCCGGGTAATATTTACACGCGCATTATGAACCCGACAACAGATGTCTTAGAAAAACGAGTAGCTGCAATGGAAGGCGGTATTGCAGCTCTTGCTGTTGCATCAGGCATGGCGGCAATCACCTATGCCATTCAATGTATTTGTGAAGTGGGCACTAATATCGTCAGCACTAGCCAGCTTTATGGCGGCACCTATAACCTGTTTGCCCATTCACTGCCCAAACAAGGTATCGAAACTCGCATGGTTTCATTTGATGATTACCAGGGTTTTGAAGATGCGATTGATGAAAATACACGTGCTGTTTTCTGTGAATCGATTGGTAACCCGGCGGGTAATATTGTCGATATTCAGAAACTTGCTGATATCGCGCATAAACACGGTCTACCGCTAATTGTTGATAATACCGTTGCCACCCCGGTTTTATGTCGCCCATTTGAGTTTGGCGCAGATATTGTGGTGCATTCACTGACTAAATATATCGGCGGCCACGGCACCTCGATTGGTGGCATTATTGTCGATTCCGGTAAGTTTGACTGGGTCGCCAATAAACAGCGCTTTGCGATTTTAAATGAGCCCGATCCCTCTTACCATGGCGTGGTTTATACCGAAGCATTCGGCGCTGCCGCTTATATCGGCCGTTGCCGTGTTGTACCTCTGCGTAACACCGGTGCGGCCATTTCACCAATGAACTCCTTTCAAATTATGCAAGGTTTAGAAACCTTGTGTTTACGTATGGAGCGCCACTGTGAAAACGCGGAAAAACTGGCCAGCTACTTAAGCGGTCACGATAAAGTGGAGTGGGTCAATTATGCAGCCCTTGAAAGCAGTACCTATTACCAAACCTGCCAAAAGATCTGTGGCGGTAAAGCCTCCGGGATTTTAAGCTTTGGTATTAAAGGCGGCGCAGAAGCAGGTGGTAAATTTATCGATGCCCTGCAAATGATCTTACGCTTAGTAAATATAGGTGATGCAAAATCACTGGCCTGTCACCCGGCTTCAACCACCCATCGTCAACTCAATCACAAGGAGTTAAAAGCCGCCGGGGTAAGTGAAGAGTTAATTCGTATTTCAGTGGGTATTGAAAATATCGATGATATTATTGCCGACGTCGAACAAGCACTGGCAAGCGTATAAAACAGAAGGGAGTAATAATAGCCGATGCTAAACACATCGGCTTTTTTGTTAGTTCGCAAACATGATAAAATTACCCGAGTAATCACCTCCAGAGAAAGGTAACTCCATTGTTAGATGATCCCAAAGCGCTTAGCGAAGCCATTAATCAAATCATGCCCTTCGGCAAATACGCCGGCCGTAAGCTGATCCACCTGCCTGAACCTTATCTCGTGTGGTTCTACAGCAAAGGTTTCCCTGAAGGCAAACTAGGTCAGCAATTAGCCTTGATGTACGAAGTGAAATTAAATGGCCTGGAAAAGATGTTAGAGCCCTTGATTAAACACGATCGGTTTTAATCCTGACAGCACTAAATAAGCAAGATTAAATATCTTGCTTATTTAAATTTATATACCTCACCTTTTTACTCAACTTTTCTGTTTTTCTGCACTATACTTTTTATGATCTAGATCAACTTTCAACTACTGACTATTATCAAATATCAGCTAAACAAAGTCTCTCTGTTTAGCTGGAAATTTATTTAGCAAAAGGAGAAATATTATGCCTAGGTATATGATTGAACGGGATATCCCCGAAATTGGCACAGCGGATCATGATGCATTACGTGAAGCGGCCGGGAAATCCAATGGCGTGCTTAATGATATGAAAGCAGAACGCAAAAATGTTCAGTGGGAACATTCTTATGTAACCAGCAATAAAACCTTCTGTATCTATCTTGCCGACAATGCGGAACTCGTCGATGAACATGCACAACGTAGCGGCTTTCCGGCTACAAAAGTAACAGAAATCAAACGTGTAATTGATCCCGTGACTGCTGAAGGTTAAATATATGCAAACATCTAATGGTTATTGAACAACTTGGTTATGTTATTAATTTCTTATGGACAATTAATAACATAACTAATTACTTTCTCGAAAATAAACGAGGAGATAAACATGATTAAAGTAGCAGTAATACAACACGCTCCGGTGTTGTTTGATCGTCATAAAACCATTCACAAAGCAGTGCAGTTAATCGCACAAGCGGCCAAAGAAAAAGCGCAATTAGTAATATTTCCGGAGGCATTTATTTCAGGATATCCAGCCTGGATATGGCGCTTAAGACCCGGTAGTGATTGGACCGTCAGTGAGAAATTACACCAAGCTTTATTGGATGCAGCGGTTGATATTGATGCAGGCCAGCTTAAACCGATACAGGAGGCGGCTAAGTTACATAATGTGACAGTGGTTTGCGGATTAAATGAACGAGACGGTCAATTAAGCCGATGCACAGTGTATAACTCAGTAGTTACGATCGGCAATGATGGTGAGCTATTAAATCGCCATCGTAAACTGATGCCTACCAATCCGGAGCGTATGGTCTGGGGATTTGGCGATGGCTCAGGCCTGAATGTCGTTGACAGCCCAGCCGGGCGTTTAGGTACATTAATATGCTGGGAAAACTATATGCCGTTGGCTCGTTATAGCTTGTTTGCCCAAGGAGTGGAAATTTATATTGCTCCCACCTATGACTGTGGTGAAGGCTGGATTGGTAGCATGCAGCATATTGCGCGTGAAGGTCGTTGCTGGGTGATAAGCAGTGGTGTTGCATTAAACTGTGCAGATCTGCCCGATGATTTTCCTGATAAACAGCAATTATACCCCGATCCGGATGAATGGATTAATAACGGAGACTCACTCGTTGTCGCACCCGGCGGTAAAATTATAGTGGGTCCGAAACATAAAGAGCATGGCATCTTGTATGCTGAAGTGGATTTACAGCAAGTGGCTAACGCAAAACGTGTTTTGGATGTGGCGGGCCATTATTCTCGACCGGATGTATTTACTCTGCATATTAATAAACAGCCGCAAAGCCCGATAAAAGTGACATAAACAACAGCTTAATTCCGATAAAACGGATCGATTATTTGCGCAATGGGATCGGCCGGTTAAGGATGAAAATTCGGGTTTGGCTTATCGACAGATAGCGCAAGGCTTTGTTATAAAACATAAAGTTAATATAACTTATGTAAACAGGAAAAAATTTAGCCCTTGCTCGGCGGGCAATACTTTTCCTGTTTTTTTGTTTCGTGTTTAAAAAAACAGCAAAAACAGGAGCTTCTACGCCCCTAAAGCAAAATAAGCGCCTACGCCCCCATAACACAATGACTCTAAAATCATAAATTATTTTACACTTTTTTGTCTGTGATTCTTTTATTGATCATAGTTTTACACTTTGCTTTTCTTGTTAATTGGGGAGTGTGACCCGTAACAGTTTCAGTTTCGCCCATATATGCTTAAATGCCTGACTTTTATTATTTAGTCCTATTTTTAAGCTTTTAAGGTATATATATATGATGTTACGGAAAACTCTATTAGCTCTATCTGTCTCAGCTTTACTTACCGCCTGTGCTGGTGGTAGTGGTCAGTCGGCTTCAGAAGCAAAACAGTCTGCAATCCTGGATGTTAAGGTTGAGCAAGCAAAAAGCGCTTCTGATAATCACCTGGTCTGTAATCAGCCAGATAGTGCAGAAGCGGCCTGTAACCTGCGTATGTATCAGGTAATGGTTGAATCTTTTGTTGATGCCGATAGCACGGCCGGTTTTGGTACGGGTTACGGTACAAGTCATCATAACGGTGATATTGCTGGTGTTACCGCCTCTCTGGACTATATTAAATCATTAGGTATAAATACCATTTGGCTAACACCAATATTTGAATCTATTGCTCGTGACGGTCAGGATCAGTGGGCAGATCGCCTTGATGCTACAGGATATTTCAGCAGTGATTATTTCAAGATAGATCCTAAGTTCGGAACACTAGAACAGGCTAAAGAATTAGTAGAGCAGGCTCATGCCAAGGGCATGTATGTAATCTTTGATGGTGTTTTTGGCCATCACAAAGGTAACGTAGTCGCTTCACCTGAAGGTCGTTTGCCAACAACAGGTAAAGCGCAGGGTAATGCTGGTTTTCATGCAAAATTCCCTGAAGATACTGAGTTCTATAAAGAGGTTGCGGCATACTGGGTAAACGAACTGAAGATTGACGGCTGGCGTCTTGACCAAGCCTATCAGCTGCCACTTGAACAGTGGAATGAAATCAGTAAAGTTGTAAAAACAGCATCTGCTGCTCAAACATATACATTTAACGGTGAAACTGTTAACCCGCTTGGTTACATGGTTGCTGAAATCTGGCGTACCGGCGCAAATGATATAGCTGCACAAGGTTATGGCAGCGAGAAAGCTCCGGCTCTTCCTTCTGCATTTGATTTCCCTGTGCGTTACTCAGTGGTACAGACTTTTGCTGTCGATGAAAACAGTGGCGGCAATCGCCCTGCAACCCATTTAGATGAAGCACTATTCTCTCATGTTTCTTACCCTAGCCATGCGATGCCTAATCTAATGTTAGGAAATCACGATTTAGTACGTTTTGGCGATCTACTGCAACGCGGCAATATTGCAGATCCTGAAGATGCTGAATATTGGGAACGTCACAAGGCAGCCCTAAGCTTTATGGCAGCTTACAGTGGTCCAATCACTCTTTATTATGGTGAAGAGATTGGAGCTCAAGTAGATGATTTTGCAGCTAAAATCCAAAAATGTTCAGGTGATAGCGGCATGTGTGATGATCACGTAGCTCGCTCTAATGTGAAAATTGAAGGTATTGCGACGACTGTTGGCGGTGAAATAGGCGTACTTAATGCGCAGGAATCCGATCTTAAGCAATATGTATCATCACTGATGGCAATGCGTAATGCCCATCCAGCTCTATATAACGGTAGCCGTACTCATATCCATTCTGATGATGCGATTTATATCGACCGCAAAGATGCTACTGATGATCATATCCTTTACCTAGTAAATACGAAGGCTAAAGAGGCTAAAATCACACTTACGGCTGAAGCAATCGGCAGTAACGGTGCCCTGAATAACTTATTAGCAGAGCAAACCGTTAACTTAGTAAACGGTCAGTATGAATTAACACTTGCACCATTTACAGCCGCTTTTTATGAGATAGCGTCACCTTCGAAAGAGGGACCAAGCATCGCAGCAAAAGCAGGCGGTCTAACGGGTGCAGGTGTTCTTGCAAAATGTAATGCTCCAACATACAAAGGAAAAGGACCACTTGGGAAGAATATATGGATTCGTGGTACCTATAAAGGGGGTGATGGTTTTAATGCAATACCAAGCTCACGTAAATTTAAATACAAAGGTAAGGGTGTTTACCAAGTTGTTGTGAAAGAGAAACAAGCAAGTGCATTCTCATTCAAATTTGCAGCTGGCGACTGGTCATCTGAATTTGCAGTTGCTAAATCTGGGAGCGTAATCATTGGCCAAGAACAAGCAATGATGACAGCATCTGGAATGGGTACTGAATCACCAATCACTATCCCGGAAGCGGGAACTTATGTTTACAGCTTTAAAGTAGATAAAACCCTTAAGGGCGGAACTATGATGGTTAGCAAATGTGAGTAAACTTTTAACGCTAGGTTAAAAGTTTATTATAACTAAAAATCGGACGGCTATGGAAATCCATAAATGTCCGATTTTTTTTACTCGTTTTTTAGATACTTGCTAATAAAATATTACGACTGGATTCAAGGGTTACTGATTGTTTTTCACCGAAATGAGTCATCGCGTGACGCTCGAGTTGTTTGGCAATAACATCCGCAACATCCGAGCCTAAATTGTAATCAGCTATACGTGCCTGCATTTTATTGATAATAAACGCTTATCCTACTGGCTTGATGAGTATCAGCTCAGTGATAATGCCAGCAGGTCAGTGTATCCAGGTAAAGATTTAATACCCCATCGAATCAGGCTATTAATCGATTTTCTGTTAAATCATTTTCAAAATAAGATTTAGCAAATTACTGAGAAAAGGCTATTCTTTTTACCATAGAAATAACCTTAACATGATAATAATCGTTTGAATAACAGATAACTAAAGCTCTAAAGGATGAATATGGAACTTATTACGATCAAAGCATTTGTGTCGTTTACCCTAGCGATTATTTTGCTGTTTATCGGTAAATACGCAACTCTCAACTCAAGCCTATTACGTAAATACAGCATTCCAGAACCAGTAATTGGTGGTTTTGTTTGTGCAACCGTTGTTGCGTTATTTTATTATCTATTTAATATCGAAATTCATTTTGATTTAGAAGTTCGCGATATTCTTCTGCTCTATTTCTTCGCAGGTATTGGCTTAAACGCTGACTTTAAAACCCTACTCTCTGGTGGCAAACCACTAGCGCTATTAACCGGCATTGCCGTGATCTACATAGTGTTACAAAACATCCTCGGTATTAGTGTCGCCACCGCCTTTGGATTAGAGCCATTATTAGGGCTAATGTCTGGTTCAATTTCACTAATTGGCGGCGTTGGCACGGCCATGGCATGGGCACCTATTTACGAAGAGATGGGCATACAAGGTGCTGCTGAAATGGGTATCGCCAGTAATACCATAGGTCTGATCCTAGCTTGTGTGATGGGAGGCCCTATTGCAAACTACTTAATTAACCGCCATAAATTAACACCGAGTGACGATCATCATTTAGATATCGGTATCAGCCATAAAGACCACGTAAAGCTCGATCATTTTGGGGTATTACATGCCTGGTTAATATTAAATGTCAGTTTAATGATTGGTTACATGCTGGACATGTTAATTGCTGAAACAGGGTTGAAATTGCCTATGTTTGTTTCCTGTTTAATTGCTGGTATTTTTATTGGTAACTTTAAGAGTTTGGTATTAAAGAGAAAAACAAATGAAAATACACAACAAGGTTTAGGTTTAATTTCAGATATCTGTCTTGGCATGTTCCTGACCATGGCACTAATGGCATTGCAGTTATGGCAGTTACAAAGTGCGATTGCCTACTTAAGCTCGGTGATGTTCCTGCAAGCCCTGCTCTCAATCGTTTTTACAGTGTTTATCGTTTACCGGTTTATGGGCAAAGATTACCAAGCCGCCGTTATAAGTGCGGGTTTTGGCGGGATAACGCTTGGCTCCACCGCCACTGCGATTGTTAATATGACCGCAGTCACACAGCAATATGGCGCAGCCCATCGCGCATTTATTGTCGTGCCTTTAGTATGTGGTTTCTTTATTGATTTAGCTAACGCATTAATCATCAACTGGTTTGTAGGTTTTCACGGTTAATTAATAGCAATCCGCATAAATATCTGGTCAATCTTGCTAGTTAAAAGTAAATAGAACGTCCACAAAAAGCAGCGAGTATTTGCTGCTTTTTGCTATGGCGTTAAGCTCAAGCGAATAGTAAACGCAACCACATACCTAGCGGTGATGTGAACCCTGTTGTCACAGACTTGATTTCACCTTTATCAATAATAAAAATAGTTGGTGTGAACGACACGCCCCACGCTTTACTTATCTGACCTTTGGCATCGTTAATAACGTTAAAATCATACTCTTTTGCCTGCAAATATTGCTTGATTCTAGCGGGCTCTCCCGAAGCTAACGCCACCGTCACCACCTGAGAATGATTGGAAAGAAAATCAACCGAAGGAGAAACAGTGCTGCAGACTGCACACCATGTTGCCCAGAAATAAACCAATACAGGTTTTTCCTGACTGAGCGCTGCTAAATCCAATTTTTCACCTTGTACAGAAGTTTGTATTAAATCAGGCGCCTGCCCTGAAACCATCGACTGACTGCGCCAAATATCAACAGCAAAAGCAACAAGGGTGGCTATCAATAACAGGATAACCACCTCTTTTATCCAACCCAATACACCTTTGGTTTTTTTATGATCTTCAGTCATTATTGAGCCCTTTTGCCTGTTGGATAGCAGAAAGCACCGATTCAGTGGTTAATATCGTTGCTAAAGGAATGCCTTGCGGTGCCCCCGGGCCGTAAACAATATTAAATGGCACACCAAAGCGCCCATAGGATTGTAAATAAGCAGTGACTGCATCAGAAGGTACAGTCCAATCACCTTTCATAATCATAATATTGTCGTCTTGCAGCAGGCTGTAGATAGGCTCTTGTAATAACACGCCGATTTTATTCGCCTTACAAGTTACACACCAGTCCGCGGTAACATCAACAAATACCACCTTACCCTGCTTAACTTGTTGTTCAATCTGCTCACTATTTAAAGGAACCCATTTTAACTCGGCAAGTGGGGTAACCCATTTATTAGCGGTTAAGCTGGCAACAAGCGTAATGGCAACGCTACTGACTAAAATAGTGGCCAAGACAATCATTAACACTTTTTTACCACGCTTATTGCCGATTAAGAGCAATAATAAAATAGTTAGCAACAGACCGATTAAGAGCGTAAGCGTGCTACCAATAAAGATGGTTAATAAACTTAACAGCCAGTAGCTGGTAATTAAAATCATTAATGCAAAAACGATTTTTATGCTATTCATCCATTTCCCTGGTTTTGGTAACCATAGAGCAGTTGATGGAAACAGGGCTATCAATAACCAGGGCAATGCCATACCCAGCCCTAATGCAGTAAAAATAATAAATAACTCAAAAGCTGATGCACCTAAAGCAAACGCCACCGCTGTGCCTAAAAATGGCGCGCTACAAGGCGTTGCTAATAACGTCGCAAACATACCCTGCAGGTAATAACCTAAATAGGATTGTGAGCCTCTCGTCGCTAACCATGTTTGTGCTTTTGCTGGTAACTGAATTTCAAATAATCCCAGCATATTAGCGGCAAACAGGGCTGTGACAGCCACCATCACACTAATAAAATAAGGGCTTTGGAATTGAATCCCCCAACCTAATGCTTGCCCTGAAAATTTAAGCATCAATAAAAAAGCCGCTAATAACCAGAAAGAACTCAAAATACCTGCCGATGAAGCGAGGAACTGCCAGCGAATCTGCTTACGTTCAATGCCATGAGCCGATAGTACGGTACTTAATTTCATCCCTAATACAGGTAAGACACATGGCATGATATTTAAAATAAGCCCGCCGATTAGCGCAAATATAAACATCGACAAAACCGTATTGGACTCACTCAAAATAATTTTCCCTGATGGCTGGGTAGCGAGCTCCACTGCCAAGTCATTATCAATCACAGTGACATTCAATAAACGGCCATTTAAATCAAGCTTACCTGTCCAGCTGCTGGCAATAATTTCTGCGCTTATCTGATCACCTGCAATCGTTATTTCAGGTGTTGAAAAGCTAACACCATCAAGCTCACTATCAGATGAATCAACAAAAAGATCGGGAGATAACCAGCCCATTTTATTCTCAACTTGTACAACTAGCGTTTGTTTTTGATTATCCCAGGAAGAGCGAAATCCAGTAATTGTTGAACTGGTTTGTCTGTTTTCAATAGCTTGTAGATCAACTTTCATTGGTACAGCACCAAGTGCCTGATTATAAGCAAAAAATGCGTCGTCATTGATCGCCAAATTTTCACTTTCAAAGTTCAATTCAATTTCGTAGTCGCTCAATACACAAATATTGGTGCATGACGCCATGGTTAAAGTACCTTTTAAAAGCACAGGTTTTGCAAAATCTTGAAGATGCAAAGTAATCGGGAAGTTAATAACCCCCTTGTAACCCAAGGTTTCCACTCCCAATACGGGATAACGTTTAGGAGCAGGCC
>JABXKR010000003.1 GCA_013619145.1 Psychromonas sp.
GTATAAGAGACAGCGTAATAACAGGTTGGGAGTTTTATAAGCTTTGAAAAAGCAGCTTTTCAGACTAGCTAAGATGCGCTGTTTTCGATAAAAACGTGAGCCATCGCTATATAACAATAATTACCACTGCACTTTTTTCAGCTACTAACAAAATATGTTGCCACTTGTGTTTGTATGGCGTTATGAAGTGGAATATAAAAAGCGGACTGCAAATCTTTCCAATAAAGTTAGATAATTGAAGATTGTTATATTCACTTAGATGTTTGAATTTCTAAGGCACTTCGTGCAGCAAAGTGGTCAGATAGTGAAAATTCAAGCGAGCATACTTTCCGAGAACAGTTCAACCATTATCAGAAATTCCCACGCTCGTTTTATGCCCTTTCCGACATAGAAAGCTAACTCACAATCGCTCCTTCAGTAGGATGATCCCTTGGCTCTTTAGACTCTGCGTGTACATTAATCAGGTGTTTCGCCGAATCCGCAATGTGCGACTGTACTTTCAATTTTCGGACACTCTTTTGATAAAAAATCCTGATGCCCGCTTGAACACTTGCTAGCTAAATACGATATGTTTGTTTGAAGCCGACTTGACGCACATTGCATATATTTAATTTAACTTGAAAACAAATCTCTTAATTTGACAAAATTGCTTTGCAAATTTCAATATCAATGTTAAAAAAGCCGCTTTAATCTATGTGCCCAATTCATCGACAGCTGTTTTTCTGCCCTGTCGCCGACGATTGTTTACCCTTGCCTCTTTTACGGGCGTTGTGGTGACACGTGCGCAAAAATACTATTAATGCTTTAAACAGCTAACAAAAGTGGATAATGAAAACAGTAATTTTTATATTTATCACCCTCTTCACAATCACAGGGCATTCACATCAATTTTCACAAAATAGTGAAATGTCACAACGAAGAGTTATCTCGACAAAATTTGAGATGGAAGGCTACCGCGATCTAGCTGAAATCGAAAAGGTTCAATCTGTTAATAGATACTTTAATCGCTTTCAATATTTAAAAGATATTAATGTGTGGAAAAAAAAGAACTACTGGGCAACTCCTAAAGAGTTCGTTACTAATGGTGGTGGAGATTGTGAAGACTTTGCCATTGCAAAAATGTTTCACCTGATAGATCTTGGTGTCGATTCGAGCAAATTAATGCTTGCCTATGGAAAAACACTCCCGTCAGATCAAGATCATATTGTTCTGCTCTATTACAAATTACCAAACTCAACTCCACTAGTCTTAGACAATAATGAAAGTTACCTAGAGCCACTAAATGAGAGAAAGAATCTCAAACTTGTCTATGCCTTCAATGTTGGTTATGAAAAAAATTTAGTTTCCCCAGATAAATTCAATCGCTACAGGGTCAGGGTCAACATGATCAGTGGCATCCAGGACCTTATGGGCAGAATGAATTGAAATCAAATCAAGAAAGTACTAAATAAAATAATTCAGTACGATCATACTCGCAGGTCATCTCATCTAAAACCACGAGACCTGCTCAAGCAAATGACTATTGACTATTGACTCGGATGCTCTAGCCACAGTCTGAAATCATATCGCGCGGAACAGGTATAATATTGTACTCAAGAGCAAGCTTTTTAAGCTGTTTTAAAGCCCAGACAGCATAATTATTAGAGAAGAAAGAAAAGAATATATGAAAACATCAAAGAGCTCTCTTGGAGATATCTGAAATAGCATCTACAGCTATATTTATCTCTTCAATGCTATTAAATATAGGATGAATAAAAGCCCTTTTTTGATTTGAGTAGTAATACACTTTGCACCGTTGCCCCTCATTTCTTTGATTTTGGCAAAGTAGCGGATGTAAAACACACTCTTAAGGTTATTCGCGAGCAATGCGCTGAATTGCACAACACTATGTTTGCCCACCAGAGCATTTATCAACTGACCAATTAGAAGATTACTTTGTACAACACATTGAGTCTCATTCTTGGGCACCATAAAGCTCAATAGAAACTGTTTACTGTTCTTTTAGCAAAATATATTAAGCAGCGACTGGGTATGTACCTGCTGATAATTTTGGTAGATCTTTTGTTGAATGGTGTGATGGTGATAAAGAATGTGTATATTCAAAAGGAAATTGATATTAGTACGGTTCAGTAATTATTAGGACACTCGGATTTACGTACCATCGAAATGTATACACATGTCATTGTAAGCAGAATCGCAGGGACAACGAGTCCAGTAGATTCCCTTATCTACAATAGATGACAACCAATAAAAATATGTACGATGTCTGAGTCTAAAATCACTATTATAAATGATTCCCTAAGGCAATTTGTGCCCCAAGCGCTAGGCAACGAAATGTATAACTAATCACCTTTTCTTAATTTATTGAACGTAATAGGTAGATCTCTACTATGCTCGCTTTTTCCCGAAAACGAGCGTTGTGCAAGATTTGAAAGCTTCATTACGTTTGGATCTTTGTACACGCTTTCAGAAAAAGCGTGCTAGTTAAGCCAGCTCGAAAACACACCTTCATTTGAACTTGCAACTCAACGGCAAGCTTCTACACTGAATGAAAGGGAGATGCTATGGGGTGTAAAACAGGGTGGATCTGGCTTTGCTTGAGTTTATGGTTCAGTACCCTGTCCGCCGAAGAGGGGCAGACGGTGGCCGATCTGAACTTTATTACCGAGTCTTATCCGCCTTATAGCTTCGAGGAGGACGGCGTATTGCGGGGGATTGCGGTCGATCTGCTGGTAGCGGCCACCGCGCACGATCCTGTTCCGGTGCGGCGCAAGGATATCAGACTGATGCCCTGGGCACGGAGCTACACACTGGCCTTGCAGGGCCCCAATATTTCCCTGTTCGCAACCACCCGTACCCCTGAGCGAGAGAAACTATTCAAGTGGGCCGGGCCTATCTGTAAAAATCGGGTTGCGCTGTTCGCCAAGAAGTCGAGCAAGATAGTGATCTCCATCCCTCAGGATATAAACCGTTATACCGTTGGGGTAATCCGTCACGATGTCGCTGAACTGATGATGCTTCGTCTGGGGGGCGATGGGATCCGGGTGGTTCGCTCTTCCCGAGGGGAGGCGCTGGTAAAGCTGTTGGAGCGGGATCGTATCCAGCTTCTGGCTTATGGGAAGCCGGTGGCGCGCTGGTATATTCACAATGCCGG
>JABXKR010000025.1 GCA_013619145.1 Psychromonas sp.
CCGTAATCCGCTGTTTATTGAGTATTTAAAAAGTAATAATTACCATGAACCACTTGATCTGCTTTCACCGATTAACCCCGAAAAAACATTGGAATTTCGGGTTATGCCCTATGCAAAACACCAACGAATTTTAATTGTTCGTGATGTAACAACCTATCGACAGATTGATGAGATGCGCCGTTTATTTGTTGCCAATGTTTCTCATGAGTTGCGTACACCGCTGACGGTTCTGCAGGGATATATTGAAATTCTTGAGATGCAGACAGAGCAAGATTCGAATCAAGCCAAAGCAGTCACTGTACTTGAACAACAGACAACACGTATGTGTTCGTTAGTTGAGCAGTTGATGATGTTATCGAAAATTGAGAGTGCGCCAAACATTGATTTGGATGAGCAGGTTAATGTACCTGTACTGCTCGCACAGATTGAAAATGAAGCGTTAACCATAGGCAGGAAAAAAGCACAGCACATTCAATTTGATGTCGCACAAGATCTGCAGTTGCTCGGTGATGAGATGCAGCTGCGCAGTGCGATGGCAAACTTGGTTTATAACGCAGTTAATTACACACCTGAAAATGGGGCAATCAAAGTCATTTGGCGTCTTTGTGAAGAGGGGGCTTATTTTTGTGTGACGGATAATGGTGATGGTATTGCGCCTGAGCATATTTTGCATCTGACCGAACGTTTTTATCGCGTTGATGACTCTCGTTCTCGAGATACTGGCGGCTCGGGACTGGGTCTGTCAATTGTTAAACATGCATTAACGCATTATGATAGTGAGTTAAATATTGAGAGTAATTTAGGTGAAGGTAGCCAATTCTCTTTTGTTATTCCTAAAAGCTACCTAGTTAACCAATAGTAAAACCTCCACAGCTGAAGTCTAACCTTCGGCTTTTTTGTTTCTATCGAAGAGCGATTCTATCCGCTACAATAGTTAAAAATAGTGTTACGGAATCAATTATGAAAAACAGAAAACTCGCCAATAAATTAGATCAATTTTTAGAAATTCATCAATTTAAAGATTACTGTCCGAATGGTTTACAAATTGAAGGTGCTGAAGAGGTTAAAAAAATTATTACGGGTGTTACAGCCAACCAAGCATTAATTGACCTCGCCATTGAAGAAAATGCCGACGCCATTTTAGTGCACCATGGTTTTTTCTGGAAAGGGGAAAGCCAAGAGATTGTCGGCATGAAATACAAGCGTATTAAAGCCTTAATTGAAAATAACATCAATCTTTATGCCTATCATCTTCCACTTGATGTCCACCCTGAGCTGGGTAATAACGCACAACTTGCTAAATTATTGGATATTACAGACAGACGCCCATTAGAGCCGTGGGATAAACGCAGTGTTGGTCGTGTTGGTAAATTTGCCGAAGCAATTACTCCTGATATTTTATCTGCACGTATTGAATCTGTTTTATCTCGCGCTCCATTACATATTGATGGCGGCAAAAAAGAGATAAAAAGCATTGCCTGGTGTACGGGGGGCGGGCAGGACTACATCTCTATCGCTGCCGAGCAAGGTATTGATGCCTTTATCAGTGGTGAAATTTCCGAGCGTACTGTGCATATTGCCCGGGAAATGGGTATTCATTATTATGCGGCAGGTCATCACGCTACAGAACGTTACGGCGTTCAAGCGCTCGGAGGTTGGATTGAAGCGGAATTAGAGCTGGATGTTAAATTTATCGACATCGCTAACCCGGTTTAATATGCACTAATTAGGCATAAATAAACAAATATCGATGAAAAAGTCATCCTATGTTTGAAACTAGGGTGGCTTTTCCTTATGATGCTTGCACAAAATTAATAATATCAATCAAATCATTTAGGGAATTAAAATGACAACATATAACATTGCTTTACTTGCGGGCGACGGTATCGGTCCTGAAGTAATGAAAGAAGCGGTTAAAGTATTAAACCTTGTTGAACAGCGTAATGCAGACGTTAATTTTGAACTTAACGACGTATTATTTGGCGCTGCTGCTTATTTCGCAACGGGTAAAGCATTTCCGGATGAAACAAAAGCGGCTTGTGATAAAGCAGATGCTATCTTAAAAGGTACTATCGGTCTTAACCACGAAGACTCTAAAAAAATTCCAATAGATGAGCAACCAGAGCGTGGCGCATTATTACCGCTACGTCGTCGTTACAATACCTACGCTAACTTCCGTCCTGTCTACCTGCCAAAAGGTCTTGCACACTTTTCACCATTAAAAGCATCAGTTATCGGTGATGGCATCGATATTATGATCATTCGTGAATTAGTTGGCGGTTTATACTTCGGCGAAAAAGAAACCGGTGTTAATGAAAACGGTAAACGTTTTGTACGTGAAGTACTTGAATATGATGAAGATCAAATTCGTCAAATCATTAAAGTTGCTTTCGATGTCTCGATGACGCGCAAAAAAGTGCTGCATAATATCCACAAATCAAACGTTTTAAAATCAAGCGTGCTGTGGAATGAAATTGTTGAAGAAGAGAGCAAAAACTACCCGGAAGTTGAAGTTAAAAACATTCTGGTTGATGCAGCTGCTACTTACCTTTGTTTGAAGCCTACCATGTTTGATGTGATGGTAATGGAAAACATGTTCGGCGATATCTTAAGTGACCAGGGCGGCGGTATTTTAGGCTCGCTAGGCCTTATGCCTTCAGCTTGTAAAGGTCCTGAAAAATCATACTATGAACCTTCACACGGCAGTGCACCGGACATCGCAGGTAAAGGTATCGCAAACCCATACTCAATGATTGGCTCTGTTGCATTAATGCTGGAAATGAGCTTTGGTATGGAAAAAGAAGCGAAAAACCTTTGGGCTGCAATGCAAAGTGTATTTGAGAAAGGTTATTCAACATCAGATCTGTCTAAAGCGACTGAAGCTAACCTTGTTAGTACTGAAGAGTTTGGCGATTTGGTATGTGTTGAATTGGCTAAAATGCCTGTTGCATAAGTTTTTATATAAAACTTCTTAAATTTTAAACAGTATACTGTTTAAAATAAAAGCCACGTTTAAGCGTGGCTTTTTTGTTTTTAACAAATATGGAAAAATCATGGCACTTAAACCAACCATTTTTAAAATGAATATTAACCTTTCGGATCTGAATAATGATCTTTACGACACGCTTAATTT
>JABXKR010000005.1 GCA_013619145.1 Psychromonas sp.
GGCTGATCACACTGGCCAAATTATTACGGCGTTTACGATGGCGCTGCTGCATATTATGGATACCCGTAAATGCATGTTCCCATTCCGACTGACCATGGGGTAAGACGGTGCTTTTACTGTTCCATAACCAGTTGTTTAATTTTTTAAGATAATAATAATGCCAAATAATATGGGCAAAAAAAGAGGCGAGCAGTAACTCAGTTAAGCAGTTAAATAATGATCCAATAATCAAAACTGGCAGATAAACAAAGAATAAAGCCCAGATTAATTCTTTCCATGAGTATATTTTCAAATTAGTTACTCTAATAAATCAATTATGAACGTGTTGAAAAGCGATAACCAGCACCGCGTACAGTCTGCACTAAATAATCGTGATCAAGTAGCGCTTTGCGCAATCGGCGTATATGCACATCCACAGTGCGATCTTCAACATAAACATTGGTACCCCAAATGTTATTTAGTAGTTGTTCGCGACTGTAAACCCGCTCTGGATGGGTCATAAAAAAATGTAATAATTTAAACTCTGTAGGTCCCATCTCCAACGGCATTTCGGCAAGTGTTGCCCGGTGGGAAACAGGATCTAACTTCAATTTACCTACTTTGAGTGTATCATCGAGAGAGGTCGGGTTAACACGGCGTAAAACTGATTTTAAACGTGCCATCAGCTCTTTAGGTGAAAACGGTTTGGTGATGTAATCATCGGCGCCATTTTCAAGCCCGCGTACTTTATCTTCTTCTTCACCACGTGCTGTTAACATCACCACCGGAATTTGACGCAACATTTCATCTTGTTTTAAATGTTGTAATAATTTAATACCACTGCCACCGGGAAACATCCAATCTAATAAAATAAGATCAGGGTAAGGCTCCGCTAATTTATTCAAAGCAGTTTGATATCTGTCAGCTTCGCTGCATTCATAGCCATGTTGTTCAAGTACAAAACATAACATATCGCGGATTGCGACTTCATCTTCTACGACCAAAATGCGAGTTGCCATTCTACTTTACCTATTTATTATCTATTTAAAGTGGGTGCATTATTACCAGGCATTATGACACTTATATGACAATGATTCATAAACTGCCATAAAACTGGAAGAAAAATAGCATTTATTAAAAAAAATCATCAACTTTTGCCGATTTCACTAAAAATCATTTACACTCTATGCCAATTTCGTTTCTCTTTAATTAAGGTGCATTTCATGTTTTTCAAAAACCTACAAGTTTATCGTTTTACCCGTCCGCTTGAACAGGATGCTGATGCTTTAGAAAAAAATCTTGAAGAATTTAAATTCAAAAGCTGTGGTAGCCAGGATATTTCTAAACTTGGTTGGGTATTCCCAATGGGAAAATCAGGCTCAATGTATACTCATCTTGCAACAAAACAGATCCTTATCTGCCTCAAAAAAGAGGAAAAAATGCTACCTGCCGGGGTCATTAAAGATCAACTTAATGAACGTGTTGAAGCGATTGAACTTGAGCAAGGTCGCGCGCTAAAGAAAAAAGAGAAGGACAGCTTAAAAGAGGAGATCGTGATGCAGCTCTTGCCTCGAGCATTTAGCCGCACATCGCAAACCTTTGCGTGGATTGATCCGGAGTCAGATATGTTATACGTTGATGCTTCAAGCACACGCAAAGCAGAAGAGTTAATCTCACTACTGCGTAAAACACTTGGTAGTTTACCTGTTGTGCCAATCCAACTTAAAAACCAGGCGGATGTGATAATGACCGACTGGTTAGTGGAAGGTAATATCCCAGCTAACTTCAAGTTAGAAGATGAAGCGGAGTTATGCTCTGCATTAGAAGGCGGTGGTATTATTCGTTGTAAACAACAGGATCTGTTATCTGATGAGATAAAAAATCATTTATCTGCGGATAAATTCGTTACTAAATTAGCACTGAACTGGGCCGATAGTATTTCGTTTATAATTGGCGAAGAGTTTGCTTTAAAACGTATTAAATTTTCAGATGTCTTACAGGAGCAAAACGAAGATATCGATAAAGATGATTTTGCAGCACGTTTTGATGCTGACTTTGCGTTAATGACCGGTGAAATTAAACAATTAATTCCCGCTGTAATTGATGCATTTGGTGGCGAACAGAGCCTGTAATATAAAAGCAAAACAATGACCTCTGTAATTACTCAATTACAGAGGTTATGCTCTTATTCCTGCCAATTTAGACCAAAAATTTATATTTTTACTGCAAACAATCCCCCTCCTTTTCTGCTATTATTCCTGCCCAAATAAGTCCCCTTCATTTAAACAACGAGTTGAATATTATGAGTGTTTCTATTTTTGGCAGTGCAAAATCAAACAGTGCAACAAAAGCCCTTTTATTAGGTTCTGGCGAACTTGGCAAAGAGGTCGCTATTGAATTACAACGGTTTGGCATTGAGGTGATTGCCGCAGACAGTTATGAAAATGCACCGGCTATGCAAGTAGCTCATTCATCGCATGTTGTAAGTATGCTTGACGGGCAGCGTTTAGAAGAAATTATTCGTGCTGAAAAACCTGATTTTATTATTCCAGAAGTAGAAGCGATTGCCACCGATACACTGGTTGCATTAGAAGCCGATGGTTTTAATGTTGTGCCAACTGCTCGCGCAACAAAATTGACCATGGATAGAGAAGGTATTCGCCGCCTGGTTGCTGAAACGCTTGCTGTTAAAACATCTCCTTATGTATTTACCGACAGCAAAGAAGAATATTTACAAGCAGTTAAAGAAGTTGGCATTCCCTGTGTAATTAAACCGGTAATGAGTAGTTCAGGTAAAGGTCAAACTGTGATCAAGTCTGAGGCGGACTTAGAAAATGCTTGGACATACTCTCAAGAAGGCGGACGCACAGGTGCCGGGCGTATAATTGTGGAAGGCTTTGTTCCCTTTGATTATGAAATCACATTATTAACGGTAAGTGCTGTTGATGGTATTCATTTCTGTGCACCAATTGGACATCGTCAGGAGAATGGTGATTATCGTGAATCTTGGCAGCCACAAGTAATGTCTGAACAGGCACTACAAAAAGCACAACAGATTGCTGAAAAAGTAGTTAAAGAACTTGGCGGTTATGGTCTGTTTGGCATGGAATTCTTTGTTAAAGGAAACGAAGTCTACTTTAATGAGGTTTCACCTCGTCCACATGATACTGGTTTAGTAACGCTACTCTCTCAAGATGCTTCTGAATTTGCACTGCATGTACGTGCTATTTTAGGTCTGCCAATCGGCACCATCACACAATATGGACCGACAGCATCAAGTGTAATTTTAGGTAATGGACAATCACAAGATATTAAGTTTGCTAACATTAGCCAGGCTCTTGCTTCTGTAGCTGGTGCTCAGATGCGTTTGTTTGCAAAACCGGATATTAACGGTTCACGTCGCTTAGGTGTAGCGATTGCACGTGGTGAAGATACACAAAAAGCGATTGCAAACGCTAAATTAGTATCTGACAAAGTTGAAGTGCTTTATTAAAGCAAATCTCATCTGGTTGATAAAAGACAATACTTTAAAAAAACACCCGCTAAAATACAATGCGTAAACATGCATTTATTTCGCATAAATAAACAACGGAAATAACCAAGGACATAGACATATGCACCCAAAAAAATGGATAAGTATTTTACTTACCGCTTTCAGCCTTTTAATCACAACACATGCTCAAAGTAGTGAAGTCGTCATTAATAAGGTAGCAGGAGTAAAAGAACAACTCGCCGTTGATATTCTTGCCTTAGTACTCAATAAAACAGATCCTCAAGCGACTATACGGCAACACTCGGAATCTTTGCCGCAGTCACGTCTGGTAGATGAAATAAAATTGGGCAATATTGACCTTATGTGGGCGGGTGTCGATCCGACCTTAGAGTCAGCATTAAAACCTGTCAGAATACCACTCTTCAAAGGGTTACTTGGCCACCGAATTTTTATTATTAAGAAAGAAAACCAAGCGCGCTTTAATAACATCAAAACTCTTGATGATTTAAAACAATTAAACGCGGGGCAAGGAACGCATTGGGGAGATACAGAGATCTTAAAAAATGCCGATATTCCGGTAATAACCACACTTAAGTACCCTAATCTCTTTTTTATGTTAGAAGGTGATCGCTTTGATTACTTCCCGCGCGCAATTCATGAACCGTGGAGCGAAGTTGAAGAACGAGCAGATTTAAATCTAACCGTTGAAAAAAACATAATGTTAGTTTATCCATTTGCGATGTACTTCTTTGTAAATAAAGATAATCAGGCACTTCACGATAAATTATACCAAGGTTTTGAAATGGCGATTGCAGATGGGAGTTTTGATGAGTTATTTTTCAATAATCAGCTCATTAAAGATGCCTTGAATAAAACCAATCTAAAAAACCGTACTGTGATTAAAATAGCTAACCCCGCGATGCACCCTGATACTCCGATTAATCGTAAAGAATTTTGGTTAGATCCAACCAGCTTATAATAAGAGAGAAAAAAATGAATTCAATTATTAAAAAATCTATGTTGTTACTGAGTAGTGTTTCATTGCTAATAATGGTTGCTGTTTTTTCGATCAGTTATTTTATGGCAAGCGATTACTTTGATGAATTGCTGGTACAAGAAATTGATGATTCACAAACAACCCTGGCCATTGTATTGAAAGAGCCTGTTTTTGCTTATGATAAAGAGCTAATCGGAGATATCGTTGGTGCCTTTGTTATGCAGCCTTTTATCCACAAAATTAGTGCCTATGATCACCGTGATCAATTATTAGCTGAAAAAACAGAAAGTAACGAACAGCCTTCAGCAGAGGACAGCATAGTAAAAGATGTGCCAATTATTTGGTCTGGCGGCAAACATATTGGTAAGTTATCCATCGTTTACCGTGCGGATAGTAATGACTTAATGTTAGCAATGGTTAAAACTACTTTTTTTGTTATTGCTTTCATTTTATTAATCGTACTGCAAATAACTAACTGGTTAGCGCTTACGCGACTTGTTGTTAAACCACTGCGTACGGTCGGCGATGCATTATCAGTTATTGCATCAGGGGGCGGGGATCTCACCAGTCGTTTAACAATCAAAACTAACGATGAAATTGGTCAACTTGCAGATAATTTCAATCGTTTTATTATCAAATTGCATGACATAATTAAAGGTGTAATGGACACTGCCAATGAAGTTAACAATACTTCAAGCACAATAATCAGTAGCGCTTCTAACAATGTACAAGCAACCCAGCAGCAATTAGCAGAGATAGAACAAGCTTCCACAGCCTTAAATGAGATGTCACTCACTACCAATGAAATAGCACAAAATGCTAATGAAACGGCAAAAAGTACAGAAACATGTAGTGAACTTGCCAAAACAGGTAGCGATGTAGTAGAAAGCACGGCCGAGCAGATCAACTTGCTGGGCAATGATATGATGGTAACAGCAGAGAAAATCAATCAGCTTAAGGATAAAAGTGAAACCATTGGCTCTGTATTAGATGTTATTAAAAGCATTGCGGAACAGACTAACCTGCTAGCTCTAAATGCAGCCATTGAAGCAGCTCGTGCTGGAGAACAAGGACGTGGTTTTGCCGTGGTTGCAGATGAAGTCCGTAGTTTAGCGAAACGCACCCAAGAGTCGACTTCCGAAATTGAAAAGATCATTGATGAGTTACAAAAAGCATCTTCAGATGCAAATGATTCAATGGAAGAAAGCCAGAGTGCATTACAAAAAACAGTGCAAGAATCTGCAAATGCCAGCAGTGCGTTAGCTGAAATTCTTACCACGATTGATCAAATTAGTGGAATGAATGCGCAGATAGCAACCGCTTCAGACGAACAAAATGCAGTCGCAGAAGATGTTAGTCGTAATGTTACAGAGATTTTCAATATCACTAATGAGGTGACTGAAAACGCACAGGGCGCACGTAGTGCGAGTGAACGATTGGGTGAACTGGGTACTGGTTTAGCCTCTAACCTATCTAAATTCAAAATATAAATAATAAAAATTACTAAATAAACAACAGGTGCATATTTTATATAATTCCTGTTGTTTATTTTTTTAGACTGTCAAATCATTTACGGAAGGATCTGTAAGCATAGAAATACCTATTTACAAACACAATTGATTGATAGTACAAGATCGGCATTAACGCACTGCGAAAATAACGGAACAAAGCCACTGTCATCGACAAAACTCAACCACACATCCCCAAGCTAATTTTTTATCAAGTTATCGCAATCAATCCCCCAAAATAGATCTATGCAATTTAATTGTTAAAAGCAGGCCATATATTGGCTGATAAACAAGCAGATGCTTTTTGCGCGGAAATGCTTTGGATCTACAACTATTTTTTGTGTGTGATTAAAAAGCAGATTGACAGCCATGAGCACTTACCGTGCTACTCCACCATAAAAAAATCAAAAAACAGCCCATCTGTTCGCATATTTAAATCAAATAACCGTGATCTACTCGTGGTTATTATGGTTGTTATTCTGGGGATTTTACATAAGCTTTATTTGAAAAAAATATTGCTAATATTATCTTAGCAAAAAAGTATAACCCTATATTTAATAAGAGTTAAATTGCAGGTAGGAGGTCAATATTAATATCGCATCCGAATATATAATTGCAATTTATAATGCATCTGAAAAAATGCAGACAAATTTATTCACGCTGAAGTCTGCGTGTCGCTTAATAGACGTTAATTTTTTCTTCTTTGATCATTATGATGATTTAAAACATGAAATCCAGAATATTCACTTTAGCCTGCTACTGTTAGGTGATACTGAAAGCGATACAATATCTGATAAAACTTGTGTGAAAATAAAACAAGCATTTCCTAAGCTTCCGGTTGTTTTATTGCTCAATTCGTTAACTTTCGAGTCAATTCATAAAGCCATCAATTCAGGTGCTGATAATTGTATCCATCTCGAAAATCTAGATCGCTTTCACTGTAAAAACAGATCTTGCCTCCATATTAGCAACCAACAAATTGATGAATTTGAACGAACCATTATTGCAACTATTGGACAGGGAACAACTAAATTAGCCTCGGATAAACTAGCCGAGCAATTAACCAAATACGATGAGTTAATTGGGATTCCCAATCGCAGTTATTTTTTAGAAATACTTGAACACGCATATGAAGTATCAACTCAATGGCAAGGTGATAAATCAATACGAACCCCGCTTGCATTGGTTTTTATTAATATTGAACGCATAGAGCATCTACGGGAGTCTGTGGAACTTGCTGAAATAGATCTTTTATATGTATTACTCAGCTCAAGAATAAAAGAGGAATTTTTTCATTTTGATACCTTAGCGCGCTGGTCAGAAACCCGTTTTGCTCTGTTGCTTAAAAACAATACGGAAGCCTTTGAACTGCAGGCTTTAATTAGTAAATTACAAGGGTTGGTAGCAGTTATTGAGCAGCCATTTTCCTTAATCAATAAAGAAGTTTCTGTTAGCTGCCATATCGGTGTTTGTGTTTTAAGTAACACAGTAAACTCACTTAATGACTTAATTCTCAGTGCTGAAATCGCTTCTGCGCAAGCAAAAAGAGATGGTGGTATGTGTTGTCGATTTAATTCTCAAGCATTAAACACACTCGCAACAGAAAAAGCCATTATGGTCAATTGTCTGCGAAGTGCATTACAAAATGAAGAGTTAGAATTGTTTTTTCAACCTGTTGTCTCCTCGGATAATGGAAGCGTTAATGGTGCAGAAGCATTACTTCGCTGGAAGCTATCTAATGGTGACTGGGTATCGCCTGAAAAAATTGTACTTTTAGCTGAAGAGATTGGGCTGATGGTAGAACTCGGTTATTGGATTTTAAATACTGCCGTAAAATATGCGAGTAACATTGTAAAAAAAACCAATAAACCTTTCAAAATAGCCGTTAATTTAGCCCCCGTACAATTAAAAGAGGTCGATTTTGTCAATAGAATTGAAGCAATATTAAAAACACATCATTTTCCCCCTGAATACTTAATATTAGAAATTACCGAAACAAAACTGATGGAAGATATGAACACTTGTATCAGCAATCTACAAAAAGCTAGGACTCTTGATATCGGTGTTGCTATTGATGACTTTGGTACTGGACATTCATCGCTAGAATATTTAACTCAGCTTCCTGTCACCACGTTAAAAATAGATCGATATTTTGTAAATAAAATTGAAAACAATGACGGTAACGTTTCTATTATTAAAGCCATAATTGGCCTAGCTCACAGCTTAGATTTAAACGTCATAGCTGAAGGGGTTGAAAACAGCACTCAATTAGCATTTATTCGTGATCATTTAAATGCAGATGAAGAGATTCAAGGTTACTTCTTTTCTCGCCCGTTACCAATCGAAGACTTTTATAAATTTATGGATAATTAATTGATTCATTAACTTTCTGTGCAAATAACTAAAGAGAGAAAAATAACGATGAAACAACAACTGTTTTTCAACCAAACAACGCTAGCTGTTATTTCTTTAGGGCTTATTTCAGCTGTCATTATATTACTGCAAGTGGGTTTTGAATTATTACCCGTCGCTTTAGCTACCTTTATGTTTTTCGCATCGGTTGCGGTTGCTCGTATAGTTCATCAGCAACAAATTTCTTTTCTCAAGCAAATTCAAAAAGTTAAAAACACGTTAGCTGAGCAAGAAAAACAAGAGATCGAAAAATTCAATAAACTCACCGATCTTTGTCAAACAATTTTACCTTTATGGCAAGGTCAAATTGATGATGTTATCGGGCAATCTACCGATGCGATACACACACTGGCTAAGCGTTTTTCCGAGATAGTGCAATCGCTAAGAGATACATTGCAAGATGTGGATTCATTGGAGTCTGGAAATGCAGGAACAAGCATAACGGAAATCATGGAGAAAAGTGAAACTCAGCTCAGCTCATTAAATACTAATTTCGAGGAGATTTTATCTTCAAAAGTCGAACTGTTAAATGAAGTAACTCATTTACAAGGTTTTACTGATGAGCTGCAAACGATGGCGACAGATGTGCAAGGAATCGCTAATCAAACTAATTTACTGGCATTAAATGCAGCTATTGAGGCAGCTCGCGCGGGAGAAAGTGGCCGTGGATTTGCGGTTGTTGCTGATGAAGTGAGAACCCTTTCGCAACGTTCATCAGATACCGGCCAGCAAATGACGGGCAAAGTCGACAGCATCTGCTCGGCTATGGACTCAGCAGTAGGTGTTACCGAGAGTCAACTTGATGGCGAGAAATTAAAATCAGAGGAATCTCAACAAGTAATTCGGGAAGTGATTTCAAGACTTGATCTTATGATGAATCAATTTGCGGACTCTTCAGGTCTTTTAAAAGCACACGGTATAGAAATCACCAATGAGATTAATGATGTTTTAGTCTCATTACAATTTCAAGACCGAATAGCACAAATACTTGAACATACCAAAGGCGAAATTACACGTTTTTCATTGTTGTTAGCAGATCCTGATGATATTGAAAATATTGATAAAAGCCACTGGCTAAAAGAGATGAGCCAAGGCTATACCACTTCAGAGCAACGCAATTTACATACGAGCAGTACATCAGAGAAATCACATTCAATTGAAGAGGATTGCAATGAAATTGAATTTTTCTAAGGGGTTAACAGCCCTTCTGGCACAGGCCTATTGTCTCCATAAATTGGTGATAAATCTATGAATAAAATAAAAGTGTTACTTGTAGATGACTCTGCAGTTGTAAGGCAAGTGCTGACAAAAATAATCAACTCCCATCCTAAAATGGAAGTATGCGCGGCTGCACAAGATCCAATATTTGCAATGCATCATATGAAGAAACAATGGCCTGACGCTATTATTCTTGATGTTGAAATGCCAAGAATGGATGGCATCACCTTTCTGCGCAAAATAATGAGCGAGCGTCCAACGCCTGTGGTTATGTGCTCAAGCTTGACCGGAAAAGGCGCTGAGACAACCATGCAGGCAATGTCTTTAGGCGCGATTGAAATTATCACTAAACCTCGACTTGGCATAAAAGGTTTTTTAAGCGAATCAGCAGATGAAATAATTAATGCAGTGTTAGGCGCATCCCAAGCCCGCGTTACTAAGCGTAGTCCTGTCACCCTGCAAGCGACTAAAAAATTAACCGCTGACGCAATATTATCTTTGCCTCATACCGGTGCTATGGAGCGCACAACTGAGCGTATTATTGCGATAGGCTCCTCCACGGGGGGAACAACAGCACTAGAAAAAATATTAACTCAACTCCCTCGCGTATCACCAGGCATTGTTATTGTGCAACACATGCCAGCAGCCTTTACTGGCGCTTTTGCAGCCCGTCTCAATACCCTCTGTGAAATGGAAGTTGTTGAAGCTAAGGGTAATGAAACCATACTGCCAGGTCATGTTTACATTGCTCCTGGAGATCGACATATATTGGTTAATCGAAGTGGTGCTTTATACAAAATAGAACTTAAAGATGGTCCACTAGTGACCAGACACAAACCTGCGGTTGATGTTTTATTTCGCTCAGTTGCACGATATGTAGGAAAAAATGCGATGGGAATTATTCTCACTGGTATGGGGGATGATGGCGCTCGCGGGTTAAAAGAGATGAAAGATGCAGGCAGTGTTACGTTAGGCGAATGTGAAAAAAGCTGCATTGTTTATGGCATGCCCAAAGAGGCGATGAAAAGAGGCGCGGTTCAAAAAGAGCTTAGCTTAGGACAGTTTCCAGGGGCGATTTTAGATTATCATCGCTCGGGCCTGTAACTAAAGACTAAAACTCTAGAAAACGGGTATGTGGACACTTTACACGTTCACATTTAACAAAATATTTTTACATTTAAAAGGATAAAAATATGGCAACTATTTTAGTCGTTGACGACTCAGCTTCATTAAGGCAAGTGGTAGCAATATCTTTGCAAGGTAAGGGATATGATGTTATTCAAGCCGGAAACGGTAAAGAAGCTTTAGATAAACTGGATGGCAAAAAAATCAATTTAGTGATTTCAGATGTCAATATGCCGATTATGGATGGTCTTAGCTTTGTCAGCGCAATGAAAAAGTTGCCTCGCTATAAGTTTACGCCAGTGATTATGCTGACCACAGAAGCGGGTAATGATATGAAGGACCGAGGCAGAGCTGCGGGTGTTAAAGCATGGGTAGTAAAGCCCTTTAAACCGGATCAAATGTTGACAGCTGTTGCTAAATTGATACTTCCATAATATTGAAAGGATGTTAATAAGATGAGTACAGATAATATAAAACTCGCAGTATTAAAACCAGAAAATATGACCATTTATGAAGCGATGGATCTGCAGGCATTGTTTTCAGCAACACTGGCAGCTCACAAGCAGATAGAAGTTAATTTATCTGATGTTGTAGAAATAGACTGTGCTGGATTACAACTAATGGTATCACTAAAAAATGATGCGATTAAACAAAAAAAATCGATGGCATTTACCGCACACAGCCGTGAAGTTATTGAGCTTTTAGACCTGTTTAATATGACCCAGTTTTTCGGCGATCCGGTGATTTTAGGTAAATAATTACTAAGACATTACAAGGTTCGTATAAAAATTAAAGATAACTTATTAGGAGTTTAAAATGAGTAACGATCTAGATGCTGCTAAACAGGGATTTTTGGTTGAGTCAGAAGAGCTCTTAACCGCTATGGAAGATGCCTTATTACATCTTGAAACCAGTCCTGATGATATGGAGGCGATTAATGCAGTTTTTAGAGCTGCTCACACCATTAAAGGGACATCCGGTATTTTTGGCTTCGATGATGTAGTCAGTTTCACACATGTTGCCGAAAGCCTGCTCGATAAAATCAGAGATAATGAAATCTCCATTGATAAAAAAATTATCGAAGCCTTACTCAAATCGGGGGATCATATCTCCGATCTTGTTAATGAAGTAATAGCTAAGGACAACGTGCTTTCTCCAGATTTTCTGCTAACCAGTGATGAGTTAATTGTACAATTAAATAGTTTTATGCATACGCCATTAACTGAAGTTGTTAGTGCGGTTTCATCGGAAAGTGTCATTGAAACCTTAGCCAATGAAGAGGTTATCTCCTCTACTAATAACTGGCATATTTCATTACGTTTTGGTGTTGATGTATTGAAACAAGGTATGGATCCGAAGTCCTTTATTAAATATTTACAGCAAATTGGCAGCATTATTTCTCTCTCTGTTTTACCCGATAAAATACCCAGTCTAGAAGATATTGATCCCGAGGCCTGCTATCTCGGTTTTGAAATTGATTTACAGTCCGACAGCAATAAAGAAGAAATTGAATCTGTCTTTGAGTTTGTGCAAGAAGACTGTGATATACGCATTGTCCCGCCACATAGTGCAATCAGCAGTTACATTGAATTAATACAGGAACTACCGGAAGAAGATGAATTGCTCGGTGAGTTATTAGTAAAAAGCCAAGTATTAACCCATAAAGAATTAAACAATGCCCTGTCAAAACAACAGCTAAATAGCAGTGCCGGTGACGGAAAAAGTATCGGCGAAATTTTAGTTGACCAAGGTGTTGTTGCTCAAGAAGTTGTCGGTGCAGCGGTTGAAAAACAACAAAAAGTGCGCACTAAAAAAAGCGCAGAATCGCGTATTGTGCGCGTTAATTCAGACAAGCTTGATGAACTTATAAATATGGTGGGAGAGCTGGTTATTGCCAGTGCTTCAGCCTCTTTACTGGCGAATAAATCCAATCACACAGAGCTTGAAGAAGCCAGTGGTATAGTCGATGACTTAGTCGATAGTATCCGTAATAACGCATTAAGTTTACGCATGGTGCCGATTGGAGAAACATTTCACCGTTTCCAACGGGTAGTGAGAGATGTCAGCGGTCAACTTGAGAAAAGCATTGAACTTGTTATCACGGGTGCTGAGACCGAACTTGACAAAATGGTCGTAGAAAAAATAGGCGACCCGTTAATGCACCTAGTACGTAATTCGTTAGATCATGGCCTAGAGATCCCAGAGCAACGTATTGCGGCAGGTAAAGAGCCGCAAGGTAAAATTCATCTAAATGCTTATCACGATTCTGGCAGTATTGTTATTGAAATAATTGATGATGGTAAAGGACTTAACAAAAAGCAGTTATTAACGAAAGCACTGGAGAAAAATATTATAGAAGAAGGACAAGTGCTTAGCGACGATGAAATTAATCAGCTCATTTTTCATCCGGGTTTTTCAACTGCAGATTCGGTATCGAATATTTCCGGTCGTGGTGTCGGCATGGATGTGGTTAAACGTAATATTCTGTCGTTACGAGGTTCTATCGAACTAGAAAGTGAAGAAGGTGCAGGCACTGTTGTGCGCATTCGCTTACCGCTGACTCTGGCTATTATTGATGGTTTCCAAGTTGGGGTAAGAGATGATTCCTATGTTGTGCCACTGGATATGGTTATTGAATGTGTGGAATATGCCGATATAGATAAAATCACAGGCAATAATGGCCGTGAGAGTAACTACTTTAACTTGCGCGGTGAAGTATTACCGCTAGTAAAATTAAAAGATCATTTTAATTACCTCCCTGTGGAAAACGAGCAAAATACACGCGCCAATATTGTTGTGGTGCATTATGCCGGGCGAAAAGCAGGACTCGTTGTTGATCAGTTAATGGGTGAATTTCAAACCGTGATCAAACCTCTTGGTAAACTGTTTAGTGAAATCAGAGGGATAGGAGGTTCAACCATACTCGGGAGTGGTGATGTTGCACTGATTCTTGATGTGCAGCAACTGGTGCAAGACGCAGCAGACCATGAATTAAAACAAGTTTCGTAAACACTGTAATTAAACATAGTTAAAAAATTTAATAAAAACTCATATATGTAATCAGCGAGGTAATAAACATGTTTAAAAATATGAAAATTGGAATGCGTTTAGGATTCGGCTTTGGCTTAGTACTGCTCTTGCTCGTTGTCACCGCGACTATATCTTACAATGCCTTAAATAAGGCCTCTTCCGGCTTCGCTACTTATGGTTCGGAAGCTACGACTAACGATAACGCAGGTCGTGTTTTGACTGACCTGATGGGCATGCGCATGGCTGCGTTAGATTATATTCATACTTCAAGTAAAGACTCCCTTGCCAGTCAACAAGCACAAACTGCTAAGGTTCAGGAGCTGGTTGCTGAAGCGAAAAAATTTACCAAGCACAAAGATGATAAAGCAACGTTTGCTGAGATCGAAGCGCAAATACAGAAATACGGCACTACCTTTAGCAAACTAATTGACAACGTTAACCGCAGTAATGAACTGCTTAACGGTGTACTAAAAAAAGTGGGTTCTCAAAGTGTAATAGACATCTCCGCCATTTTAGTCGGCACTAAAGAAGATGGTAATATGGACAGTGCTTATGATGCAGCGCGTGCCACACGCCATCTATTATTAGCCAGACTGGCCATCACTCAATTTTTACAGAATCACGATCAGGCGACTGTAGATAGAGCGCAAAAAGAATTTAGCGCTTATCAGGAGATTGTTGCAGAGTTAAAAGAAGAGCTAATTAATGAGCAGCACCGCGCCTTAGCTTCTAAAGTAGGTGAAGATAGTAATAAATACCTTGCTGCTTTTAAGGAAATTGTTCTGGTTAGCTTTGAGCGTGATAAGCTTCAAGCTATCGTTGCGGCTGCTGGTAGAGATGTCGGTAAATTAGCTACAGATCTTAAGTTATCGCTTAAAGATGAACTAGATGTTTTAGGCACTGAACAACATGAAGCAAATGAGCAGTCTAGCGAATTTGTAATCACGGTTAGTGTCATTGCAGTTATTTTAGGCATTATTTTAGCGTTATTGATAACACGCGTTATCACAGGTCCAATCCGTGAAGCGGTAACGGTTGCCAATCAATTAGCGGAAGGTGATTTAACCTCTAAAATCGAAGTGACAAGTAATGATGAAACGGGGCAACTTCTAAGGGCGATGATGGCAATGGTCGAGAAACTATCAGGCATTATCACTGAAGTTCGCGGTACCTCAAATAGTCTTGCCAGTGCCTCTGAAGAGGTGAGTGCGACGGCACAATCAATGAGCTCTTCCTCAAATGAGCAAGCATCAAGTGTTGAAGAAACCAGCGCATCAATGGAACAGATGACGGCATCAATTACGCAAAACACGGAAAATGCAAAAGTCACCGATGGCATGGCATCACAAGCCGCCACTGAAGCAATAGAGGGGGGGGATGCGGTTGAGCAAACCGTTGCAGCAATGAAACAAATTGCTGAAAAAATCGGCATTATTGATGATATCGCTTACCAAACTAACTTATTAGCACTAAATGCAGCCATTGAAGCAGCTAGGGCCGGCGAGCACGGTAAAGGTTTTGCTGTTGTCGCAGCTGAAGTACGCAAACTGGCTGAACGCAGCCAAGTAGCAGCACAAGAAATTAGTGAAGTTGCTTCTAGCAGTGTGACGTTAGCGGAAACGGCGGGTCGATTATTGGGGCAAATTGTTCCATCAATCAATAAAACCTCTGACTTGGTACAGGAAATCAGCGCCGCATCTGAAGAGCAATCGTCCGGTGTTGGTCAAATTAACAGTGCCATGAGCCAATTAAATACGATTACCCAGCAAAATGCGTCAAGTAGTGAAGAGCTTTCGGCAACTGCTGAGGAGATGAGCAGTCAGGCACAACAACTTCAGTCAGTAATGAACTTCTTTAAAATTACTGCGCAAGTGACGAATTCTCCTAAGACTTATCAACAAACCTCACCGAGTCCATCTAGAGCGCCTGTAAGATCCGCAGCACCAGCGCCAATTAATATATCACTAGATGAGTCTGAATTTGCCAAATTTTAAGGATACATGACTATGAGTTCATTAGTTAAATCTGGAGCCCTGCAAAAAATGGTAGCACAAGAGAATCACTCCTCCGCTATTGAGGAAAGTGGGCAATATCTCACTTTTCTACAACGAGGTGAGATGTTTGCTATCGGTATTCTCGGCATCAAAGAAATTATTGAGTATGCTAACCTTACCACTGTACCACTGATGCCAGAATTTATAAGTGGTGTCATTAATATTCGTGGAGCTGTTGTGCCTGTTATTGATTTATCTGCGCGCTTTGGTCGACAGCCGGCAGTAACAACACGTAGAAGTTGTATCGTTATTATTGAAACGGTCAATGATAACGAAAAAATGGATATTGGCATTATTGTTGATTCTGTCTCTGAGGTGCTAGAAATCCCGCCCTCAGATATTGAACCATCGCCGCGCTTCGGCACTAATATTCGCGCTGATTTTATTAGTGGGATGGGCAAAGTTAATGACAATTTTGTTATCATCCTCGATATTAGCCGAGTATTATCCGTTGATGAAATGAGTTCATTAGCAAGCGTAAGCAGCGAACCAGTGTCAGAGATAACTCTTTTAGAATAGCATTCTTTAAAAATGCTATATTATGCTGCGCGGGTAGTGTCTGTTTTGCTCGCGCAGACGTTCACCAATTCATGGTATTACTTTAAGGATAAAGCTGAGTCTATTGAAAGAAGCTAACACTATACTCTTTTATTTTTATGAACTGAGATTAATCATTATTCTGTTGCTAGCAGCTGAATAATAAATAATTTAAGTAACTACTCAGCCCAATAATTTGAGGTGTTATTTTTATAAAATAAGATTGTAAATGCTCAGGGCTAAGCCATTTATGCTGAGTTCAAGGCGAAAAAGCGCAGTTTAGTCGTTTAAATGACCATTTTTCAACGCGGACAAATATGTATGGAACATATTTGAATGGCTTTAGCCAGTTGCGTAGCAATGAAGTACACGGATGTACTTCATAAATAAGCTTA
>JABXKR010000201.1 GCA_013619145.1 Psychromonas sp.
AGATGGCAATGTTCTTTATGCTCTGGTTAGGCATGAGCAGAAATGTTAATAATGCGCGTTTCCAGCCTATGGCCGGGCAGTCACAAACAGTGCGCTGTCGCGGACAAGTATTACCGCAGACAAATACCCTGACCTACCGCATGGAAGTCACGGAAATAGGCATGTCACCGTGCCCGTTTATCAAAGCCAATATCGATATCCTGTTAGATGGTAAAGTGGTGGTTGATTTCAAAAACCTCTGTGTAGAGATTAAAGAGCAGGATCAAAATTCGCCTTACCCTGTGACTCTGCCGGGTAATGTTGTATTGGCGCAAACGGCGATCTGTGCATCGGTTGATTCAGCTTTAACTGAACTGGAAAAGCATGTAAGTGAGATTGACAGTAAGACAATCCATCAGTTAGATAGTCTGCAGATAGTTGACGAACGCGGTGTGCAGCCATTTAAACACCCGCAACACCCGTTAATGCGTGTTGAATCTGATTTAAGCGCGCCGCAGGAAAAAGGGGTAGTGCCGATTAAACACTTTGAAGCACCGCTGGTCAGCGGACAAAACCGCGTGCCGGATCAAGCGCCGTTTACTCCCTGGCACCTGTTTGAATTTGCGACGGGCAATATCTCAAAATGTTTCGGTTCTGACTTTGATGTTTATGCGGGCCGCATTCCGCCACGTACGCCTTGCGGTGATCTGCAAGTTGTGACACAAGTAGTGGAAGTGCTGGGCAAACGTCTCGATTTTAAAAACCCGGCAACTTGTATTGCTGAATATGTTGTTCCGAGTGATGCCTGGTACTTTACCAATAACAGCCATCAGAATTGGATGCCATATTCATTGATTATGGAAATTGCCCTGCAGCCCAATGGTTTTATCTCAGGTTATATGGGCACTACACTTAAATACCCTGAAAAGGATCTGTTCTTCCGCAACTTAGACGGTAGCGGTGAGTTACTCAAACAGATAGATCTGCGCGGCAAAACCATAGTAAACAGATCGGTGTTACTGAGTACCAGTATGGCAGGTGGCGCAATTATTCAAAGCTTCACCTTTGATCTATTGGTGGATGGCGAAACCTTCTACAAAGGTAACGCGGTATTTGGTTATTTCAGCGCAGAATCGCTAACTAACCAGCTAGGTATCGATAACGGTAAAATCACCCATGCCTGGTTTGTTGATAACAACACACCCGCAGCGCAAATCGAACGCTTTGATCTGAGCAATAAACAACTGCCGTTTTTTGAAGCGCCGGTAGGTAAACAACATTACCGCTTAGCAGGCGGAAAGCTCAACTTTGTGGATACAGTATCGATTGTTGAAGGCGGCGGCAGCGCAGGGCTGGCCTATATTTACGGTGAACGCACTATTGACGCCAGCGACTGGTTCTTCCGTTACCATTTCCATCAAGATCCGGTTATGCCGGGCTCATTGGGGGTGGAAGCGATTATCGAACTGTTACAAACCTACGCGCTGAAAAACGATTTAGGTGCACAGTTCAGTAACCCGCGTTTTGTAGCGCCTTTAACTAATGTAATTTGGAAATACCGTGGACAGATTACGCCGCTTAATAAACAGATGAGTTTAGATGTGCATATCACAGAGATTATCCGCGAAAAGGGTGAAGTGCGTCTAGTGGGTGATGCCAACCTTTCAAAAGATGGTCTGCGCATCTATCAAGTGAAAGATATTGTATTAAGTATTATCGAAGCATAAGCCGAAACATAACGATCAAGAGAAAAAATATGCAGGGGCTCCTGCTTTGTATAGGAACAAATATGTCAGTTTTAAGTTTTAACAAGCAAAATCAGATCAACTGGGCTTGGAAAGTAGATTCACAAAAAATAGACAGCAGTGAAGTTGCCATAAAAAATGCCTTAATGGATATTGAAAACCCTATTTATCTTGCACAAAACGGTGCTGGTGTCGGTATCACTCAGAGCGTTGCAGACACAGGTGAGCAAGCTGTTTTAGCTTTCGCGCAGGCAGTTAACTGTGAAGATCTCGGCGATCCTGCTTTTAAGAAACAGCATAAAGTAAAATACGCTTATCACGGCGGTGCGATGGCCAACGGTATTGCCTCGGTTGAACTGGTGGTGGCGTTAGGTAAAGCCGGTTTTTTATGCTCATTTGGTGCGGCGGGTTTAGTGCCTGATGTGATTGAAGATTCGATTAAACGTATCCAGACAGAGTTACCAAACGGTCCATTTGCAGTGAACTTAATTCATGCACCCAGCGAAGAGGCATTAGAATCTGGCGCGGTGGATATTTTCTTAAAACTCGGTGTTGATACGGTTGAAGCATCGGCGTATTTGGCGCTGACTGAGCATATTGTTTACTATCGTTTAGCGGGATTATCTGAAAATAGTGACGGCAGCGTGAATATCGGTAATAAAGTGATTGCTAAAATTTCGCGCACCGAAGTGGCCAGTAAATTTATGTCGCCGGCGCCGCAGAAGGTAGTGGACAAACTATTAGCGAAAGGCAAAATCATCCCGATACAGGAACAGCTGTCGGGACGTGCACCTATGGCTGACGATATAACAGCTGAAGCGGATTCTGGTGGTCATACCGATAACCGTCCGTTTTTAACGCTTCTGCCAACCATTATCGCACTGCGTGATCAGATCCAGGCTGAATATAACTATTCACCCGCACTGCGCGTTGGCGCCGGTGGCGGTATCGGAACGCCGGAAGCAACACTGGCAGCCTTTAATATGGGCGCAGCCTACATTGTTTTAGGCTCGGTGAATCAAGCATGCGTGGAGGCGGGGGCATCTGAGCATACCCGTAAATTGCTTGCCAATGTGGAGATGGCTGATGTTACTATGGCACCCGCTGCCGATATGTTTGAGATGGGCGTAAAGCTGCAGGTAGTAAAGCGTGGCAGCATGTTTGCGATGCGTGCTAATAAACTTTATGACCTGTATAGCAATTACGATTCAATCGAAGCAATTCCAGCGCTTGAGCGTGAAAAAATCGAGAAACAGATATTCCGTCAGAACTTAGATGATGTATGGACGACAACTATTGCCTTTTTCCATGAGCGTGATCCAGAGATGCTGGCGCGTGCTAAAAGCTTACCAAATCTGGGCCGGCCCAAGTTTAGGGGCATTTAACAGTTGGGTGAAGGGCACTTATTTAGAGGATTACAGTCAACGAAATGCAGTTGATGTGGCATTGCATCTGTTAAAAGGCGCCGCATATCTGCAACGTATAAACCAATTGAAGTTGCAAGGTGTTGAATTACGCAACAGCTTGTTAAGTTATCATCCTGAAAGCCAAATTTTCTCATCATAAGAGATTTAAATGACAGATAAAAAAGCAAGTAACCCATTATACGGAATGAAACTGGAACAGTTATTGACAGAAATTTCTGACCATTATGGCTGGGAACTATTAAGTGACGCATTACAGATTAATAGATTTCAGTTCCATACGGGGATGAAATCGACAGCAAAATTTTTGCGCAGTAATCAGTGGGCTAGAGAGAAGGTGGAAAACTTTTATCTATATCAGTATAAAAATTTCCCCTATCCTGACGACAAACAATTGTCCATTCCGCCCCGTGATCGTCAAATTCCTGTTGACCAACAAGCGGGCGATCCAGCTGAAATCACACAAGAGGTGATATTGCTGATAGATAAAGCTGCAAATGTGCGCCATTACGAAGTATCAAAAAGTGCCGAGAAAAGCAAAAAAGCAACATCTGAACGTACTGATGAGCCGCCATACGATCCGAGTAATCCGTGGAATAAGTAAGTCAGTACAACCAGCTTATTAAAGGGTTAAAGAAAGATTAACTAAGGTCTGGATGTGACGCATTTTAGACCTTATTTATAATCAGTGAATATAAGGTATGGATGTCCGCTTTTGCACCGTATTTATAATCAGTAAATGTAACCTGTTTTGCCTAGAATTGGACAAAAACGTCACTGCGAAGGTTATCATCAGATTAAGGATCGCATCATGAAAAGGGACTTCGATTTAATTCGCGAAATATTACTCGCAGCAGAAGCTCAGGATTTTAATCGTACTCAACCTATTGCTCCAACCGGCTATTCAAATGATGAATAAAATGTCATGTAAAAACAATGGTAGACGGTGGCTTACTTCAAATGAAACAACATCCAAAATTGATACTCCAGCTCCTGTTTTCGTCGGTTTAACTTGGGAAGGTCATGAATTTCTAGACGCTATCCGTGAACAAAGACCATGGGAAACTGTAAAAAACTCGCTAACTGAGAAAGGGGCGGCTTTAAGTTATGAAGCTCTAAAAGGAGTGGTTGTTGCAACTGCTAAGAGCCTATTAGTGTCTCCATACAAGGCATTACGGTTAATTACAGGATCAGGTTAAAAGCACTCGTGCTACGTTATATTGAAAATTGGAGATGAAATGAAAAGACAACTTTTGGGAATATTGCTTTCTTTATTGGTATTAGCTGGATGCGGAAGTAAACATACTTCTGTTAAGTATGAAGTTGCTGTATCGAGTGATTCAGAGCGAATTGCGTATAGCACATATGGCGCAGGAGAAACTTCCTTAATATTCATTCATGGGTGGAGTTGTGATAGTCGTTATTGGCATAAGCAACTCTCTACCTTTTCAAAAAATTATCGAGTAATTACAATTGATCTCGCAGGTCATGGCAACTCCTCATTGGGTAGACTTGATTACACAATGTTATCTTTTGCTAATGATGTAAAAGCTGTTATTGAAAAAGACAACCTAAACCAAGCAATCTTAATTGGTCATTCAATGGGTGGTGGTGTAATGGCAGAAGTTGCACGGCTTATGCCTAAAAAAGTTGTCGCTATTATCGGTATCGATACTTTTCAAAATGTTGCAGAAGAAATCCCTCAAAAAATTATTGATGAAATGTCCCAAGCTTTTGAGGTTGATTTTCAAAATGCAATGCAGGATTTTGTCTCGCCTATGTTCCCTGAAGAAACTGATGGAGAGTTAATCAGTTGGGTTAAAGAGGATATGGCTTCAGCCCCTCACGAAGTTGCATTAAGTGTTTTCCGCAACTATATGGGTCAATATGTAAATGGTGAGGCTAGTGGTGTCTTTGAGAATATAACTATTCCTGTGGTATCAATTAATGCTAGGTTATGGCCAACGGACCCAGATACTAATAGAAAACATATTCAAACTTATAATCTTTTCTATATAGAAGGAACAGGACATTTTCCAATGCTAGAAAAGCCAAAAGAATTCAACTCGATCTTAACAGAGGTTCTTGAATATATTGAGACCAAGAAGAATCTGTAGCGCACCAAACCTATAAGTTGCTGCACTCGGACTCTGTAGTTGTCGCGGTTTTTGCTAAAACAAAAGAC
>JABXKR010000007.1 GCA_013619145.1 Psychromonas sp.
TTACTAAAGGCATAAGAGACGCCTTGCACAAAGGTGCGCAAAGCCATCTAGATTACGAAAAAACCTGGCGTGAAGTTGAGTGGAGTCCCGGTATTAATGAAGCCTTAATGGTTGCTCTGTTCTTGATGGTACTAGTGGTCGTTTACGCCCCGAGAAAAATAGCAAAACCTTTCAAAATCGCACTTCCCTTTGCCTCCTTGGCTTTTGTCGGATTTTACGTAAATGCTTCTATCAGCCTGGGCATGTTAGCCGGAATTGTGATGGGCTATGTTCCAGAATTCACTCAGCATCCCATTTGGTGGATTATTATCGGTGGTGTATTTGCCGGTATTATTCTGCTGGGGCGCAATTTGTACTGCGGTTATTTGTGTCCCTTCAGTGTTGTCCAGGACTTATTGCAAAAAATAAGTGGCATCAAACTTGCGCTTCGCCCAGGAATGGCCCAGAACGCCAGAAGAGTTATCTATGGCTTGAGCTGGCTTGCTCTGGTGTTGATTTTCTTGTCCCGCCATCCCGCTTTAGGCTCTTACGAACCGTTCAGCATGATGTTTTCTCTAAAGGGCATGGGTATTCAATGGTATATATTGCCGTTTAGTCTGCTTGGCTCTTTTCTCGTCCCTCAGTTTTGGTGTCGGCTATTCTGCCCAGTAGGTTTGTACCTGTCAGAGGCTGTTCGCTTACGTCAAGCGACCGTACAGAAAGTGGGCAGTATCTTTATTAAAGATATCACTAGTGAAAGCAGTGCTTCAGAAAGCTATTCGCAAGCGAACGAGGTATTGACCATTGTATTTGGTACGCAAACTGGTAACTCTAAGCGCCTGGCTTATCAAATGAAAGCAAGCATGGATGCGAATGGACTACCAGTTCGGGTAAAATCTATCGCTGATTACCAGATCGAGGATCTGAAGCAGGAAAGCTACCTTATTGTCGTTACCAGTACTTATGGCGAAGGCGATCCACCAGAAGACGTTGTACGCTTCCATAAGCAGCTATTTGCGGAAGACGCACCGAAACTAAATAACTTAAAGTATGCGGTATTAGCCTTGGGTGATAGCAGTTACCGCTTCTTTTGTAAAACTGGTGTCGAATTTGACCAACGCCTTGCCGATCTTGGCGCGCAGAGCTTTATCGAGCGTATTGACTGTGATGTCGATTATGACGAGCAAGCCGAAACGTGGATTATGTCAGTTGTTAAAATTTTACAATATCAACTTGAGGCCAGCTGCGCGAATGTTGTTAATACGATGGAATTCAATGATGGCGAACAGGCTTATTATAATAAGAATCGTCCATTTTCTGCCAAGCTAATACGCAATGACAGGTTAACAGCTGATAATTGCGAAAAAGATTTTCGCCATATAGTGCTTTCTTTGCAAGGCTCGGGGATTCAATATAAACCCGGCGATCTGTTAAGCGTTTACTTTGAAAATTGTGCTGAAGAAATCGACTCGCTATTAGAAAGTCTAGCGATCTCTGCTAACGTTACAATTGAACTAAAAGGAAAGACAACGACAATTCGCCAAGCTCTGATTGAGTCTTTTGAGTTGAGCCAATGCCACCCGGGTTTCATTGAAAAATATGCACAGCTTAGTCAACAGCAGGAGCTACTCGATTTGCTTGACGATGCCGACTCTATTCATGACTACGCGGCTGGTCACCAGACCTTTGAAGTCGTTCGCAGATATCCGTGTGCACTTACAGCGGAGCAGTTCCTGCCGTGTCTACGCAAATTGACGCCACGCAAATATTCAATCTCATCAAGTCAGGCCGAAGTTGAGGATGAAGTTCATTTAACGGTAACCCTAGTTGATTATCATGCAGATGGTCACCATTATTTTGGCGGTGCCACTGGATTTTTATGTAAACGGCTAGCACTGAAGGGTGAGGTCAAAGTCTTCGTAGAAGATAATGAAAACTTCCGCCTTCCTAAGCACAGTGATGCACCAATCATCATGATTGGACCGGGTACCGGAATTGCGCCCTTCCGTGCATTTTTGCAGGAACGTGCTGCGAAATCACAGCAAGGTAAGAACTGGCTTTTCTTTGGCAACCAAAATCAACCACTTGATTATCTGTATAAAGAGGAGTGGCTGAATTACCTGGAGCAAGGTGTATTAGACTCTATGGATTTGGCTTTCTCCCGTGATCAGGAAGAAAAAATATATGTTCAGCATCGCATACTGGAGCAGGCTGGCAAGTTTTATGACTGGCTTGAGCAAGGTGCGTATATTTATATCTGTGGTGATGTCTCGAACATGGCTGTCGATGTAGAAAAAACAATTTTGCAGGTTATTGAGCAGCAAGGAAATATGTCGGGCGACGATGCCCTGCAATATTTAACAGGCATGAAACAAAACAAGCGCTTTTTGAAAGACGTTTACTAAGAAAAAGTCGCCAATAGTGAGCAGCGATAACAGATGAGGAACGGACTTTGAGTCAATCAAACAATAGCAGTGATAGAGCAAGTATAAAGAATAGCAATACATTCGAAAGCAAACTTAGTTTTGCTTTGGCGCTAATCACCCTTTTACTAATATTTGGTTATTTCGTGCAGTCGTTTATTAGCATCCATCAACAAAAAATAATTGTTGTTGCCATGGAACGAATTGAATCAAAGGTTGTTGAGGCAAACAAACAACAACAGACAGAATTAAATCATAGAGGTTATTAATAATATGAAATATGGAATTCCAATTTACCGTAAGTGTGCTCATTGTGGACACGCTATCGAAATTCGCCCTTTAATTGAGGGGAGTCATACCGGCAGCGAATTGTGGAGCGATGGTCACGTTCAGTCGCTTATGATGCCAGAGCAGGCTATCTTGGCAAAATGTGATCATTGTGCTGAAGTGGTTTGGCTTACCGATTTGGCTCCCGTTGAAAAGCCTGAAGTTGAGCTGATAACAGGTTATAAACATCTGACTGCGGAAGAGTATCTGGCTTTATTGGAGCAACCTTTGCCTGAGGATAGGGAACGCACACTTTTACTACGCACAATGGCCTGGCAAAAAAGCAACCATGCTCGTCGTGGTAGCAAATCACCTAGCACGTATTCTGAAGCTGAGCAGAAGAATATGCGCGAATTAGATGCCTTGCTTAGTGATGAATGGGAAAATGAACTGGTTATGAAAATTGAAATTGCCAGAGAGCTTGGGGATTTCGACAAAGCGAAAAAGCTGATGACAGATATCGATTTTAGTCTTCACATTAAACATTTAACCGATCAACTGAAACAACTGGTTGAGGAAAAGGATGCAAATGTGGCTGTCTTCCAAACTAAAGAGTTGCCCGAGACAGATCATACTCCACCGAGCTGATAAGAATAAATTCCTTATTATAAATGCACTAATAAAGATCGCTGGCTAAAGCACAAATCAATTTAGCCAGTGTATGGGGCATAAGCTTGTAATATAAAATAGCAATATTAATGCCCTACTATTGCCACTAAGCCAGAAAACAATGCGGCACAACCAGAAAGCATACATAGGAACAGTGACGTGTAGCGAATCCACTTTTGAGATAAACGGTCGACAAAACGCATTGCAATAAAATAGCCCAGATAACCCGCAGGCAATAAAGGTAAAGCAAGGTAGACATGATGCCAACTCATATAGCCAATGGGAACCTGCATAGTTAAAGAAATAAGACAACTTGCAACAAAAAAAGCAGATAAATTGACTCGAATTAAATTGGCTTGTTGATGTTGTAGTAATAATGCCATCGGTGGTCCACCAATGCCTGAACTGGTACCAAAAAATCCAGACAAAAAACCTGCAATGAGCAAACGTCCAGGAGTGGGTTGTAATTTAAAAGGGAGCAGGCTAATAACAACAGCCATAAGCACTACGATACCTAACAATAATGACAATTGATCCGCATCGATATAGTAAAGCATTACGGCACCAGCAACTGAGCCGGGAATACGGCCAATAATCGCCCCCCAAAGGCCTTGTAAGGAGATTGTTGCCCGATATCCATAAGCGTTAATTAATGCTAAAAACAAACCGACAAATACAAGCGGACCAGGGATATATTCAGGAGATATATAGATGAGTATGGGAGCTGCAACCACCGCCAAACCAAAACCTGTCGCGCTCTGAACAAATGAACCGATAAAAATCAGTATCATAGCTAATAATAAGTTAAGTTCCATTTCTGCCTAATAAAGTTGGTCATCTAATAAGTTATAAACAGGACAGGGTTCCTAAGCACTTTGCCCTGTATTTTTATCTACTGGTTCGTTACCAAGTTGCGTTGATTTATGTCTTTGGCTCACCATAATACCGGCAAAAACAAGCGCAATACTTATCCATTGATCAGCATTAAGCTCTTCGCCTAAAATAATCGCGGATAACAGCAGCGAAAAAATAGGAATTAAATTTGAATACGCAGCTGCCGTTAAAACCGATACCTGACTTAATGCATAATTATATAAACCATACCCGCCCAAGGTAACAAATGTGCCTAAGTAAAGAATATTCACAATAGCATTACTGTTGTGAACTTCAGGCATCTCTACAAAAAATAAAAATGGCAAGAAAAACAGTGTGCCGCTTATGCCTTGTAAAGCAATCAGTGATAACGGTCCGTAACGTGCTGAAAGGTATTTTAAGCTCACAGAGTAATAAGCAGCACAAACCATAGCTAAAAACTCTAAAAAATTACCTAGCACAGGGTTTGGTGCATGTGCTGAACTTGGAGAAAATAAGGTTAATAAAATACTGCCAGCAATACATAAACTAAAACCAACAAGAATCGCCTTAGAGAGTTGTTCTTTAAGTATGTAAAATGCCAACACTGCAATGATAATCGGTAAACAGGATACTAAAACGCCCGCCTGAGAAGCCGAAGTGTTTTGTAATGCATAACCTTCAAATAAAAAATACAAACAAGGCTCAGCTAACGACATACTCAGTAAATATTTCCAGTCTCCACTTTGATATTGAAAACGTTTGACCCAGCGCCATAAAAAAGCACAGGATATTAAGGTAGTGAGCATTCGCAAAAAAATGACCAGGGCAGGATCATAAAAATCAACTGCATATTTTAATGCGATAAAGGAACTACCCCACAAAAAAGTGGCAATAATTAAACATAGGCTGGCAGGCATGGTGGTATCCAAGAAATAATAGGCAGTAACAGTGTCACTTTAAAGGAATTTTTGTAGAGCTTACCATAAATTAATCTGTTTTCAGTTTGTTTGATTATTTAAACGGCTGTCTGCTATTTCAAATCTGTTACGCCCATTATTTTTGGCAACAAACAAGGCATTATCGGCATCATTGAGTAATGCCTCAAATGTTGCATACTTATCTTCGTTGATAGCAATACCGATACTTATTGTCACATTTAAGCTTATTTTATTGATTAATAAGGGTGCGTTTTTTAATGCAAGTTGTAACCGTTTAGCAGTTTCGATAGCACCTCCCTCTTCACAGTGAGGTAATAAAATAACAAACTCTTCACCACCGTATCGCGCTAAAAAATCCACATCACGGATCTCTTTTTCAAAAGTACGACAAAGCTGCTGCAATACCTGATCACCAACTAAGTGACCATAACTGTCATTTACTTTTTTAAAAAAATCACAATCGATCATTAATAATGCAAGTTTAAACGGATGACGTTTGGTGCGGGAAAATTCTATTTCTCCTCTTTCATATAAAGCACGACGATTGGCAATATTGGTTAACGGATCAGTATTGGAAATGATCCGCAATGCCTCTGTCCGCCCTTCAACCAGTGCCTGTAAAGAATCTCTGGAAACTGTGGTTTCTGCTAACTGTTTGCTCATAGCATTAAATTTTTCAACAAATTCACTAAACTCAGAGCTTTTTTTAGAAAGCTTAATTTTTTTATAATTACCATCCAATATATCGCTGATACCATATTGAATATCTTTAATTGAGGATTTAAATACTCGACTTACATCAATTACCCCCCAAGTCAGCCCGCAAAAGGTGAGAACGAGAACTAGGGCGAGCATATAAAATAACTTGCGCATGATATACCGTAGTGAAGATTCTGCGCTTGAGGCTAGCTGTAAACAATCTTCCCGAATTAATTCAATTTGAGTCAGTAAACGTACATTTAAGTGAGCTTCGATTTTATTGTGAGTGTATTGATCTGATAATTGTTGTATCTGTTTAAACAAAATAATTAAACTGCCGTTTTGACTCATAATACTATTCTGAAGTGTCTGCTGTTGCGCTGTTAGAGCTGGAGCTGAAGAGATAACCTCAGTAAAGCGTTTCTGCTCGGTTAACCATGTGTCAGATTTTTGATGCGATAAAGCTCCTTGCCTTGTGAATATATGCAGCTGTAATTGGTCAACAACCTCTCCTACACGTTGCGTATAATCAACTTTTTCCATGGCAATATTTAATGACTTCCAGGACCAAAACAGGATAGAAAAGACAATAATCATTAGTCCAAAGCCAGCAACAGTAAACAGATATAAACGTTGAGTTAACCCCATATTTCTATTCCTATTCTGCCGGCCAATAAGGGTAAATAGTCAATCATAATCTCACCGCCATAGGATTTACTTTTTTTAAAGCTCTCGTATCTAATAACAACCTGTAATCTGGTAATTTGACGGTATCCACTAAACCCGATTCAAGCATCCAACTTGCCTGTGATTGCAGATTCATCAACAATGATCTGTTTAAACTTAATTTAAAAATGTAATCGGGCCAAACCCAGTCGATAAATTTTTGGGTGGCTCCAATGCGGGTAATAATTATTTTTCGAGCGTTATCAGGATTGGTTGAAATATAGTTAATCGCATCATTTAAAGCATGCAATACACAGGTTGCTTTTTTGAGTTTTTCTGTAGAGTCTAAACGACGCGAGATAAGGTTGAACATTAAGGTATTTAAGTTCTTTGTATTCAGTGTTTTTGCTTCATTATTTAACATTTGAATAGTTTGAAATGCATAGGGCTCCCAAGGAACAATCACATCAACTTTATGGTCAAAAAGAGCTTGCGGCAGTTTGTCAGCCGAAAATGAATGTACTTTTACATCTGCTATTGTTAACCCGGAGAGCGCCAGATAGGTACTTAATAAATATTCACCGGAGGCACCTTTAGTCACTCCGATACGTTTACCTGCAATATCTATGCTATCGATAATATTAGCTTTTACATGGCTGATAAGCTTTACATCATTATCAGACTGGGCAAAGCTTGCTAAGCTCACAAAATCATCACGAAACATGCCTTGGAATACAATCACGGAACCGGAACTTGTGCCAAAATCGGCATTGCCCATAACGACTTGCTCAAAGCTATTTTTTCCGCCAATTACATCATTAATAACAACATTTACACAACTTTGATCGAAAAAACCTTGTGACTCAGCAATATAAAATGGTGCCGAGAGTGGCGTTTTTGAAACTGCGATGGTGACTGTCGGTTTATTAACTGCTGAAGCTTTACTTTTGTCGTTGTATACACTAATTACGAAAACAGTAACAACCAATACAATAAGAATAACGATTAAACGCATATCTGCGTCCCTCATTGATTATAATTGCCTAAAAGTATAGAAGAATAATTAATTAAGACTCAATAACATGCATAAAAAGCGGAAAGGTATTGCCGGACGGAGAGCAAAACTAAAGCAACTAAACAGCAGCTTTATATTTGATTTTTACATAATAAAAAACAACCAACTCGACATATTTATGCTGTTTTTATATATAAGCCTCGCGACGTTCTATACTGCTAATATTAAATCAAGAATTTAAAGGAATATTAATGAAGATTAATTATGTCTTGTTTTTAATATTATTCAGTGCGTACAGCTTTGCCGCTGAGAATCCAACGATTAAGATGGCAACTGACCAATGGCCGCCCTATTATGGCGAAAATATGCAAAACCAGGGCCCTATTTCGGAAATAAGCAGGCAGGTACTTAATAAATTAGGCTACCAACTAAATATATCTTTTACCCCTTGGAAACGTGCTCTCGAACATACCAGAAAAGGTAAATATCATGCAGTCTTAGGCGCTTATACCAACAAGGAACGCTCTTTGTACTTTTGGAACTCTGATCCCATACTCAGCAGTTTTGTTGTTTTATTTGGCCATATAGACAATAAGAAATCTGTGCCTGACCTGGATGCTTTAAACAATCAGCGCGTCTGCATTATCAATGGTTACTATTACAGTGATGAGTTTACAAATAATAATTTTATATCAAAAGTAAAATCAAATAGTTTAAGGCATTGCTTTGAAAGATTAATTGCACAACGTGTGGATTATGTTGTTGCAGATAAATTAGTTGGACAGGCCTTAATAAACGAGCAATTCCCTGCATATAAAAATCAGATAACAACGCTGCCACTGGTTATTGCACAGGGAACTATTCATATTTTATGGTCAAAACAGATTCCGGAAAATTTAAAACTAAATGTATTATTTAATAATGAACTACAGCGTCTTAAAGAGTCTGGTGAAATTGATCTTATCTGGCAGAAATATGGATTTTAGTTAATGCATAGCTTTTGTTTGTAACACAACACAATATGAGTCCAATTTCCTATTGCAACAAAGCATTGCATGATCTTATTCTAAAATTATTTCTACACCTTGCGCACGTAAAGCATCAATATCTTGCTGAGGGGCATCTTTGTTAGTAACAAGCACTGAAATTTCCTTACTCACCCCTAAGCTAGTTGGAAAAATTTGCCCGAATTTACTTGCATCTGTAAGTACAATATTGCGTTTGTTTTTAGCTAAAATAGCCTTGGCTACATCAGCGCGCATCATATCTCGGCTGGTAAACCCCGTATCTCGATGGTAACCATCAATGCCTAAAAACGCACTACTGAAATGGATATGCTCAATACATAAAGTGGTCAGTGAACCGACTAAACTTTCTCCCTGATGCTGATAAACACCACCCAGTAGAATAATATTGGCTTTCGTATGACGGATAAGATGCGCAATATAAGCGCTTGGCGTGATAATCGTTACATCTCCGCGTTCAGCTAATACTTGTGCTAATAAAGCATTCGCACTACCACCTTCAATCATCACGGTTTCGCCCAGCTTAACCAGCTGTGCCGCCCGTTCAGCCAATTTCTGTTTAACATCGAAACGCACTTCCATGCGCTCACTTAGATCATCACTTTGTAATGACACAGCGGCACCATGTACGCGTTTTAAGTAGCCTTCTTTTTCAAGTTGGTTCAAATCCTGGCGAATAGTCACCTCAGAAACGCCCGTATGGGCTGAAAGATCCGATACCATAATGCGCTTTTGCTGATTAACTAAATGTATTATTTCACTGTGTCTCGGGTTCATAAACAATCCTGTGATGATAAATAGGCTTTCAGCTTGGTTTCAGATGAAACGCCAGTGAAAGCCGGACATCTTACAAGTTATGCTCGGTGCGGGCAATAATATCGTCTTGTGCATCGGGCGATAAAGCTGTAAAGAAAGCAGAATAGCCTGCTACCCTGACCACTAAATCACGATACGATTCCGGATTCGCTTTCGCCGCTAACAGGGTATCGCGAGAGACAATATTATATTGAACATGCCAGCCTTTATGGTGATTAAAGAAAGTCCGGATCAACATAGATAACTTGACCATATCCCCTTCACTTTCAACCGCTGCTGGTGTTAATTTCTGATTAAGCAGTACACCACCTAATATTTTATTAACCGGCATTTTTGCAACAGAGTTATAAACAGCTGTTGGGCCCAATGTATCGGAACCGGATGATGGACTTGCCCCTTCAGCTAATGGTGTCCCTGCTTTACGTCCATCTGGTGTGGCCATCGTTGCTGCGCCAAAAGGTACATTTGCAGAGATACTTGACGTACCCGCATAGTATTCACCACCAATAGGGCCGCGTCCAAAACGGGTATTGTGGAATTTTGCTAACTCATCGATATAGGCGTTATATGCAAGTGTGATAAGTTGATCCACAGAGTCATCATCATTGCCGTATTTTGGCGCAAAATTTAATAAACGTTGACGAAGCAGTTCACCTTCCGATGTTGCGTAATTGCTCGCTAATGCCTGCGCCAATTCCGGTTGGGTAATCTGCGGTTGATCAAAAACCAGATGCTTAATCGCAGACAGACTGTTGCCCAAGTTAGCAATACCAACTTGCAAGCCTGACACCCAATCATACTTTGCCCCTCCCTCTTTGGCTGTTTTACCACGACTTAAACAATCATCCACCAATGACGAACAGAAAATATCCTGTACTTGTTGCTCGAGTACCGAATCAACCACACAATCAATTTCAATGGACTTACGCGTGAAATAACGGATCTGCTCAGACCATGCTGTCATGATTTCATCAAAATGTTTAAAGTTTCCTTTCGCCAGGGACTTGTCTGACGCCAGGAAGACCTTACCCGATGTCGCATCACGACCTTCATCTAATGAGGCTAATAAAATACGCGCAAAGTTAATAAAACTCATACCTGTACAACGGTATCCCCATTTACCCGGCACTGCCGTTTCAATACAGCCAATTGCGGAGTAGTTATAAGCATCGTGTTTTTCAACGCCTAATTTAATAAACTCAGGGATCACAATCTGATCGTTATTAAATGCCGGCATACCAAAGCCACATTTAATAACATCTATACACGCCATTAAGAATTCCTGATTCAACCCCTGGTGATAACGTACGCTTAAGTTGGGTTGTGTTGAGCGTAATTGCCCGCAGGATTCAAGAATTGCCCAAGATAACGAATTAACGGCATCCGATGCTGTTCCATCTGCAGCTAAGTTTTGGCCGCCAATGGTGACATTTTGATAAAGTGGGCTACCTGCAGATGCTTTTGAATGTGCACCAGAACGGATCTTATTGACTTCTAACAGTTTCAACCAGCAGCTTTGTAATAACTCCAGTGCAAACTCTCTGCTTAGCGTTTTATCTGTTTTCACATCCTGCTTATAGAAACGGTGCAGGTATTGATCCATTCGGCCAAATGAAACCGAGTGACCATTTGATTCAATTTGTAAGACAAGCTGTACAAAATAACATAGCTGTAAAGCCTGCCAAAAAGACTCTGGTTTATTAAATACGATTAAACGGCAATTAGTAGCGATGGTTTGCAGCTCTTGGCTTCGTTCTTCGCGTGTTTCTTGCGTCGCCATTTTCTCTGCAAGCTCAGCGTAACGGACAATATGTTGTTGCACGGCTAACAGTACAATCTCAACTGATTTTAAGAACTGTTCACGTTTTAAATCTTCAAAATCAGCGAGATCGATTTTAGCGCGATGTCCACGTACTTCGTCAATCAAGCCGTTAAGGCCAATACGCAATATTTTTTCATTATCAACAGCTAAGTGTGCATCGCCGGAGGTCATATTACCCTCCGCTTTGATAATGGTTGATGCCAGAAGTTCTTGTTGCTCATCTGTAAATAAACCGTAACAACGATCCTGCACTGTTTTACCTCGCCAGTATGGCGTCAGTTTATGGATATTCTCTTTATCCTCTTCGCTCACCGCAAATCCAGCACCAGGACGATCAGCTAAATCATCAATTTCAGCTTCAAGCCAACGCACCGTATATTCCGGAAATATAGGTGCCGCACGCACTTTGCTCGCCTGATTGCCAATGATTAACTCATCATGTTTTATCCAGATAGTACGTGTACGCAGATGCTCTTGTAATGCCAAAGCACGCTGCACAACTACAGGTTTATGTTCATTTTCTTGATATACCTTGGTATAAGTTTGAGCACGTTCAGTACACACTGACGGCGTAAGGATATTAATAAGCTGATGTTTATGATCAATAATACGTTTTGCTAAGTAATTAAGATTCATTTCGGTTAACCTCTAATCGTAACGGTGAGCTTTTGCGCACTCAATGGATGGTTTTCTGCGTATCGTTGTGCGTTAGCAAGCAAGTCTGGATTATTTAATGGCTTGTCTGAACAGTGATACGGCATATCTAATAAGTTATATTTATTCATACCTAGCGTGTGATACGGCAGAAGGTGAATTTCACTACAGGTTTCAAGTGAAAGTGCAAAATCAATGATCTCGTATAATTCTTTCTCTGTATCATTAAATCCTGGTACAACAGGTACACGGATCACAATACGTTTCCCATGTTTTGCTAATTGTTGAAAATTACTTTTAATCCGAGCGAATGAGCCTTTTGTCCAATCCTGAAATTTTTGCGGATCAGTATGTTTCAAATCAGTTAACCAGCAATCAACAAAAGGCAAAACCTGTTCAATGTTTTTCCAGGGTGCATGCATACAGGTTTCAATCGCTGTATTGATCCCCTCCTGATGCATTCTTGCAGCTACATTGGCAACCAGTTCAGGCTGCATTAATGGCTCTCCTCCAGAGAATGTCACGCCGCCATTACTTTCAATATAAAATGGTTTGTCTCTTAATAATGCATCACAAAGGTCATCTTCGTATGCTTTTTCACCACAGACTGTTAATGCTTGTGTTGGGCAAGATGTTTCTAAACGATCTAATGTGTGCTCCGTAATAGCGGTGCGATTAATAACTATTTCATCCTGACTACTACGGGTAATTGCACCAGTCTCTTTCTGGCAGGCATTACACTCTTTGACACAAAGACGTTGGTCGAATAATAACGATCGCTTTGCACTGCGACTTTCTGGATTTTGACACCAGGAGCAAGCAAGGCTACAACCTTTTAAAAACAGGATAGAGCGAATACCATCTCCATCATGAGTAGAATATCGTTGAATATTAAAATACATAAGCACCTCGAATGAAACACTAGGGTTTCGTTTAATGAAATACTACAGCCTTCGAATGAAACCTTTATTGATCTTAATCAATTGCCGATTGGTTTTTAATCGTTATAGTTTTGCTATCTAATACACAACTCGGAGTAATAATTATGATTGAGCTATATCTTGATACTGCAGACATCGAACAAGTGAAACGATTCAAGCAATGCTTACCCTTAAAAGGGGTGACCACCAATCCTTCTATTTTGGCGAGTGCAGGTACCGGCTTAAATGAAGTGTTAACTGATTTAGCACAAGTGCTGGGGCCTAATGCGCGTTTTCATGCGCAAGTGGTCAGTACATCCGTTGCAGGAATGGTTGAAGAAGCAAAGCAAATTCACCAGTTGCCTTATGATATGGTTGTTAAAGTACCTGCAACTGAAACTGGCCTAGCCGCTATTAAACAAATTAAAAAAGATGGGATTTTAGTGCTTGCAACAGCAATTTATTCCGCTCAACAGGGATTTATGGCGGCATTATGCGGGGCTGATTACCTTGCACCTTATGTTAATCGTATTGATGCAATGGGAACCAATGGTGTTGGAGTGGTTGCCGATCTTCAATATTTGCTAAATCAACATGGATTAGCAAGTAAAATATTGGCTGCAAGCTTTAAAAACACACAACAGGTGATGGATGTTATGAAGTTAGGTATTGGCGCAATCACACTGCCTGTCGATGTTGCGGCACAGATGTTTGCTCACCCGGCGGTGCAACCGGCAGTAGAGCAGTTTAGCAAAGATTGGCATGAGGCATTTGGTAATAAACTTTCATTTGAAAGTTAATTAAAGCAAAAGTGTAAATTTATTTTAAACGTAGGACGAAAACCATACATATACAGTTGCAGTGGAAATATGGATTCAGAGCTAGACAAGGATAAATTTAAGGGGTATGCCCGCTTGGGGAGCTAAACGGGCGTAATTGGAATCTCAAGCTTAACTTCTGTTCCTCTGCCGACTGTACTAATGATCTCGATTTTGCCATTTAAAATATCTTTTACTGAATGGTAAACAATACTTAAACCTAAACCAGCATTGGTACTTGACTTGTTGGTATAAAACGGATTAAAAACACTCTCAATATCAGTTTCCTTAATTCCCTTGCCGTTATCTGCAATAATAATAGATAGAATCGTTTCCCCCATCGATACTTTAATATTTATAATGCCTGATTTATCAAAATCATAGCCGTGTATTATTGAATTGCTCAATATGTTATTGATGATTAAATCAAACACTGCTGAATAACTATTTATTTCAAGGTTGTCTTCACAAGCTAATGAGATTTGATGTTTGTCAAAGTTAAACGCACTGATGCTTTTTTCAATTTTTTGACGCACATTAAACAGTTCCTTTTTCAAAGATGCTTCATCTCTTGTGATTAACTTAAACATATCGATTAAGTTAGCTGATTTTTCTAACCCTGAAATCAATAACTCATAAGACTTCTTATGGTTACTGAAAAATTCTTCTAAATTCTTTTTACTGATCTTATGTTTATAATAATCTTGCTGAAGATGAGTGATCAGGCTTTCAATATATGTCGCTGAAGTAATTGAAATGCCTAAAGGTGTATTAATATTATGCGCGATATCTTTAACAAGCCGGTTAATGGCAATTAATTTTTCCCTTTGAATAATTTCATTCTGAGCTTCATTAAGCTCTTCCGTTCTTTCTTTTATGATTTCTTCTAAGTGCTCATTTAACGCAGACAATTTATTCGATACATACTGTCGTCTTATTATTTCTTCGTTCAATTTTTTGTTTTTGATTTCAAGAGATTCAATAAAATTATTAAAATGAGCCCCAAGTTGATTGATTTCATCATTTCCGTTAATTTCTACTCGTACCGATAAATCGCCATTTACACCTTGTAAAACCGTGTTTTCAAGCTTTTTAATCGGCTCTATTACCATTGAACTTATCTTGATCGTCACCACAACCATTATCAGTAAAGCAACTATAAGCGCGACAACAATGATCTTAGTCACATCATGCAGAGCATCATAAAAATCAGATTTATACGCTGAAGATGCAATAATCCAGTCATACTCTTCTAATTCTGAGTAAACTAATATCTTTTTTCTTGCCTCCTTTTCAGAAGGGTTTTTCCAATCATATTCGATTATGCCGTTTCTTTTTTCAATGATTTCACTCACAACAGCAGCTTGCGGATCATTTTCTTCTATTAAATTACGGCCCTTAAGTGACGGATGAACCAAAAATGTACCTTCGTTATCCAAAATAACTGAATACCCCTCCTTGCCGAACTTAATTGCCGTTACTTGTTTTTCAAAATCACTCAGGTTTAATAAATCAACAAATTCACTTCTATAACTCGATGCACTTAAAATCCAATCCCAAGGCTCAAAATAGCTCATATACAGTGCTTTGGGACGATCAGCTAAATCACCAGGATTACTCCACATATATTCAATATAACCATCTTTTTTCTTAAGTTGTGTTTTTATAAATTCGTATTCTGAAATATTAGTATTCTGCAACGCTTTGAATGGATGATAAACAAGGACTCCAGTGCTATCTAATATATACATATAACCTGTTGTGCCAATCTTAAATGGCCTAATAGCGTCAAGCGCCTTTTCCTTAGCTTCTTTCTCTGTGATATAACCCTTTTTATATAAATCGTAATAATATTCAGTTATCTCTAGAGAACTTTCTGAAGTAGTTCTGAGGTGTGTCTTTATAGACGTATCTACTGCGGTCTTAATCATGCTATTGATCAAATAGGAACTGTTTTGCAGCTCTGATTCAACATTGCTAGTAATGATTCTTTTAACATTAAATAATATCGCAGCGATTGTGATTGTAATAATAATTAAAAATATAGTGGTATATACAGCGATTAGTCGAGATGTTAACTGCATCCTGCCCAATTTTTGGTATAAGTAATTCATACTCACTTCCTTCACTGTTCATTATTACTAGTAATAAACAAACGTGATTAATTATCTAAATATAGCTCAAATAGAGGCATTTAATTATTATGTTTATTCTTTTACTTTCGACAAAACGCACAGATAATTATTTCAACATAGGTAGCAACTTGGTTGTTATCACCACATTAAGAAACTTGTCTATATACCCTTATATCTCAGTTACTAAAAGCATAGTCATACAAAAGATTATGGCAATATCGAAAGCCATCTAAATGGTAGGATCTCACCTGTCGGCAGCTGATAGATGGCATATTACTACTATCAGATCATACAGCTTCGAATTGTAAACTTTATTGATAGCATTTCATTTGTTGAGTTGCTGATGGGAAAGAACACAATAATCAGTCTTGGTTAATAAAGTAAAGTCCCTCGGCTTTCCAGCAGTGGGGTGAGTCTCTTTTACCTTTTATATTCATAGCTAAATTACTATTGAAACTCTCACTTTATGATTAGACGATACTAACTTGCTAAATAATGGACATAACCAACGCTTTGTGATTTAAGGTAAAAGAGAAAATCCACACGTTATTACACATCCTTGGCAAACAGAAGATAAACTGAGATTGACAGCACGGAGCACAGTGTCATCATCGCCACCATAGGCCAGGCAGAGGTTGCAGGCAATGCTGAGACGCCAGCAGCCACCAGCGCAGCAGTTGAAAATCTAAGTGTTCCAGCTAAAGATGACGCAGTCCCGGCAATATGAGGATACTCACTCAATAACAATGCCATACTGTTACTGCCTATTACAGAAATAGTACTAACACATAAACCTAAATTGAGAACCTGTGCAAACAGTAACAGAAAACCAGCAGTAAGTTGAATTGATAATCCAAACCGTAACATCCAATGTGATCCCATTTTCTTTACCAAACTGCCATTTATACTGGTCATGACCATCATTAGTAGTACATTTAAGGCAAATAAATATCCTACATCTTCGATATCTATCCCATATAGATCTATGTAAACAAAAGAGCCCGCCGTTAAAAAGGCAAACATACCAGCAAAAGAAAAAGCGCCCGTCAAAATCAAACCAATTGCCTGGGGGCGGGTAAATAACCCTACATAATGACGAATGCTTGTCCTCAAGCTAAACGCATGCCTTTTTTCAACTGCTAATGTTTCAGGGATAAACCATATCACAGCAAAAATCACAGCAAGCGCAATAGATGCCAACAACCAGAAAATGGAACGCCAACCGAACCAGACTGCCATATACCCACCTATTAAAGGCGCAACCAAAGGGGCAATAGTCATCACTAAAACAATAAATGACATGGTACGTGCATAATCTTCCCTAACAAACATATCTCTGACAATTGCTTGAATAACAACAGCGGCAGCTGCCCCCGCAAAACCTTGGCCTGCACGAACCCAAGTTAACGCTTCAATACCATCGGTAGTTGCACTTATTACTGCAGCTAATGCGAATAAAGTGGTTCCAATAATCAATACAGGTTTACGGCCATAACTGTCTGCTAATGGGCCATGAAGTAACTGACCAACAGCAAACCCGGCAGTGTATGCCATTAAGGTAGTTTGAATTGCACCGGAACTTACCCTTAGTTCCTGAGCAATGCTCGGCATTGCAGGCAGATACATGTCAATGGCCAATGGCGTAAGCGCAGAAATTGCGCCTAAAATAATTATCAGTAAAAAGCTTAATTTTATTGGTGAGGTTGAGCTCATAATGCTACCTAACGTAAGGAATATGAATATATTTGGAGGATGGCCGCTAGGCTAACACGATATAGATCGCACTATTTATTGAAAGCACTTTCCACTTATTAATAGCGATTATTGATTTGAGATATTAAACAAGAGGGTAAACCGGAAATATAACGTTCGCTAATAAAAAAACGTTAACAAGAATAAAACCGAATCAGCCTGCTCTATTAACAAACAGGTTAAGAAAGCTGGCAAATTCGCATTTGTGTTTATACTTTTTAAGCAAAGTGCTACACGGAGATGTTTATGTGTTGTCCTTTGCTTCCATCAGGAGTTGGCGCTACTGGTGCCACAGATTCTAATAACTGTGCAGCTTGTTGCTCCGCTTGGTTATTGGCTGTTTTCAACAAACTTACGTTCACCTTTTCAAGGGTATTTACTTTAGCCTGATTGCTCATCACACCACCGACAACACTCATGTCCATAATTTACCTCAATCACTGATAACAAATTGAATACGTCATTAGCACCTAAAAATAGGTTATAAGACGACTTACATCTATTGAATATAGGCCTTAAAGATCGAAAAACAAAGTGGTTATTGCTGTTTCTATAATTAAATCCTAAATCATTATTACTATATCGGCAGCCGATTGCTCTACTTTAGATATATATTTAGCCAGTTGGTGCGTTTTATAAAAGCTATCATTGCCGCTTACGATCCCAGCTCTCTTTGCAGACGGATTTGGATTCCGAAATATAGTTCATCTCAGTTTCATATTTTATTACAGTCTCGTCTTACTATCTGTAATAGCTGCTGCCAATGTATCATCATCACGCACAAATTTAATTTCAGAAAAGCCCATGCGCGTAAACTCAGTCTTACGAAAATTTTTCACAATACCCTGACCGCGACAACTCATCTCCAACTGTTTTTCCATCGCTAAAAAGCTTTTTAAATCGACACTTTCTGCGTCTGCTACTGCTTCATACATGTCATGAAATAGATTATACGAAAATTGAATGATATTACGCTTACCTTTAAATACGTAAGTTACTTGCCTTGCCATAAATTAAACCTTATAAATTATATTGTTTTTGATCTCGTTCTTTAACCTCAACTATCCTGTAATCAAGCGGAGATATCAGCAAGTTGTACTGTTAGCAGAAAGAGGAAACATATCTGTATTCTTTTAAATCAGTGCCGGTTGCGCAGGCATAATACCTAAATTACCTTTGCGGTTCTATATTGATCAGTTATACAAGATAAATCCTAAGGCAATTTAGCAGGGGTTGAACTTGATTGGAAATGGCGTTAAAGAATAATTTGATATACGGAGGGGTGCCAATGGAAATTTCTTAAGTTCAGTACTGCTTGTAGAGCACTTTCCTATGCACCTCAAATAAGCATTATTATCAGGGCTTATTTGAGGTGTTATTAACGAATTTATTTATACTTTAAATTGGTTTAGTTGCTGATCTTGCTTACCCATTTGATCTCTCATCAATTCGGCATGTTTTACCTGCTGTTGTGCGCCAGTTGCTACATCTTGGCTGATATCTCTAATATTGGTGGTATTGCGATTAATCTCTTCTGACGTGGCAGACTGTTCCTCTGCAGCTGCTGCAATTTGTAAGTTCATATCACTGATTTCTAGAATCGCTACCCGGATTATTTCCAAAGTATCATTTGCTTTGCTTGCTTCCTCCGAAGTTGCTATAGCGGCTTCGCGGCTATGTTTGATTTTATCTTCAGCCTGGCGAACGCCTGACTGTAACTGTTCGATCATAGAGCGGATTTCACTTGTTGATTCCTGCGTTCTGGACGCTAATGAGCGAACTTCATCAGCAACAACGGCAAAACCTCGACCTGACTCACCAGCTCTCGCCGCTTCAATTGCAGCATTTAGCGCCAATAGATTTGTTTGGTCAGCGATACCTGTGATCACAGATAATATTGATTCAATATTATTACTGAACTTCGCAAGTTCAACGACAGACTCAACCGCATTTTCCATATGTTGTGCTAATTCATTAATTGAATTAGTTGCATTGGAGACAACAGCCACCCCATTGGCGGTTTCTTCATCCGCAGTTCCAGCAGCCTGAGCCGCAACCTGCGCATTTTTTGCGACTTCAACAGCACTTGATGCCATCTCATTCATTGCCGTTGCAAGCTGGTCTAATTCTGTTAATTGCTGCTGTAACTCTTGGGAAGCTTTTTCGGATTCATTACTGACTTTATTTGTACTTTGCCCAACGTCCGAAGCAAGATCTTTAACATTTATAATAATGCTCTGCAGGTTCTCAACAAATATATTAAATTGAAGTGCCAGCCCACCGAATTCATCTTGTGAAATAATAGGTAAGCGCTTAGTTAAATCACCGTTACCACTATTAATCTCTAACAGAGATTGTGTTAAAAGGCCTATCGGTTTTAAAATAGTCTGCATTAAACTACCTAACACAATCACACCAATTGCAACACTAATCAAAGCCCCCCAAAGTGAATGCCAGCCCATTGCATTAGCATCCGCCATTACAATATCGGCATCAACGACAACACCAATATACCAGTCCATACCTCTAAGCCCTTTAAGTAGCGTAAAACTAACCCACTGAGTTTGACCATTGACCTCTATTTCATGAATTTTTTTATCTAAAGCAACGGCATTACCATCAAACAGTTGCGCATAGTTTTTACCATTATTATCAGCATTGGGGTGACTAATGATATTGCCGTTTTTAGTAAGAAGAAAAGCGTAACCCGCATCATTAAAGGTCAGAGTATTAAGTGCATCTGAGACTGTTTTCAAACTAAGGTCACCACCAAAGGCCCCTTTAAGCTCCCCTTTATCTGATATATTAGTCACTACAGAGATTAAAATATCCTTTGTCACTGAATCTTCATAAGGCTCGGTAATCATTGCTTTATTAGCACTTCTAGCCACCTTATACCAAGGTCTTTTTCTTGAATCCCAATTTTCAGGCTGCCAAGATGGATCGTTGGTGATCGCTTTACCATCTGTATCCAAGCCGCCAAAGATAAGTATAAAATTTTCTTTGAGCATTTTTGCATCAAAAGTATTCTGTATTTGTTCACTACTGAAGTTGCTGTCTATCACCTGTGCTGCAAGATCTATCACTTCTAATTTACCTGATAACCAGTTAGTTATCTGCTGAGCTAAGGCGTTACTTGATTCCTCAATAGCACTGCTTGCCTGGTGTTGTAGGGTATCTTTCACCTCCCGATACTGCAGCCAGGAGAGTGTACTGATAGCTAATACCAATACTAATGATGACGCTAAAACAACTTTAATTGAAACTTTCATATTTATTATTCCTTAATAAACGTTAATCCTATATACAAATCAACTGACATCCTTTTACTTAGCTTAGAACCCAAATACAGCAATTGCTAATTCAATTTGTAGTTTATTTAACAGTGCTTGTTTATTGAGCAGGAGTTGTTTTAAAAACAGACAGATTGGAGTGAAGGGTGTGTAAACTGCTATGAAATTAGAGTGTTATAACTGTTGGTTATAAATACAACTGATAATCGCCTTGGGATATTTTATATATTCAGCAGTAACGAAAATCGAGTCGTTTGCTTATGAAATCACAGAAATAATTTCTTTTCAAATCTCTGTATTATTACAAACCTGTAGTTGTCATTTTTTGATACTTATCTACTATTTTTTGATGTACGCCCTCTTTTTTCAGCTCATCTAACGCATTTTGAAGCTTTTCTATCAATAAATCAGAGGTGTCTTTATGGAAAGCATAATAAAGTTCGCCCTTTTGTAAGGTATAGACGACTTCATAGTCAGCAGGATCAAAACCAAATTTTTTTATTGTCCATAATGCAACTGTCTCATCATAGGCCCAAGCATCAAATCGACTTTTATCCAGCTTTTTAATTGACTGAGTTATTACATTAATTCCTCCTATACGATCTAAGTTTTTTGATGCAATCCCACTCTTAAGCAAAAGTTGTTCACCCACATCATCCCGTATAACACCAATTTTATAGTTAGAAATATCCTTTTCAGAATTTATTTTTATATTTCTATTTTTTTTTGCAATAAGGGAGATTGAAGTTGCTTTTATCGGCCCAACCCACTTGAATAAATTTTCTCTTTCTTCTGTTCTGACAGTAGAGAATAGACTCGTATTTGGGTTTTTTAATAGCGCATTATAACCACGAGCCCATGGTTTTAGATGAATATCTGCGAGTGTTTGTTTGGCTTTAAGTTTGTTAAGCATTAAAACTAACAGCTCAACAGAAATCCCCTGCAGTTTTCCATTCTCTACAAAGTTAAACGGAGGGTAATTTTCAGTTATAAAATTAATATCACCCACAGATTGCGAATAAGTGCAGGCTGGAATTGAAAAACAAAAAATCAATATTAAAGAAGTGATAAAACTTATTATTTTCTTTCCCATCGGCCCTCCTCTTATCCGCCACTCTTTTGTAACCATACAACGATTTTTGCTTTATACAACAAGGCTTGCACAATTAACGGATAGTTTCACCTGTTTTAGTCAATATATGTGTGCAGCTTTTTATAAATACCAAGCTCAACCCTATGATTAACAAAACTAACCATTCCGGCAATTTTGCTTAGTTTATTATTTTATTATTTGTCACCTATAATTATATATAAATGCATAAACAGGTAGTCTGTGATGACACAACAATTAAAACTACAAGATGCCAAAAAGTTAATGCTTAGTTTTGATATTGGAAAGTTAGACTTTGCGAAAATCATTGATAATATTAATAATGATAAGCTACTTAAGCAGTTTTCTCCCGATGGCATTTGTCAAATTGACCCGCGCAACGGTAACTTGGTTATCTATAACTCCTCCAGAGCAAAACGCATTCACACCACTGTAGACAATAGCCAAGCAGTAAAAGACGATATGCCGTGCCCAATATGTGAGGGAAAAAGCTCAGACATTTTTGATCTCGTAGAACAAAGTGAAGGTTTTACCTTTATTAATAAAAACATATACCCAATCTTCCATCCTATTGATGAGATCCCAAATGAAGAGGCCGATTATTTTTCACATCAGGATCTCGAACATAAAGGCAGAGCTTCCTATGGTTTTCATCTGTTGCAATGGACCTCTTCAATTCATAATAAAGATTGGCACAATATGCCGTTTGCAGATGCTCTGATAAGCTTTAAGCAGCTGGCCAAATTAGAAGAAATATTGCTATATCAGCCGACCAACTTTATGTCCCGCTCTGTAACCAAAATAGATCAACAAGTTGTCAGTGGCTATATATCAATTATTAAAAACTATGGCGCTGCAGCGGGCGCATCCCTAAGCCATGGTCACCAACAGATAGCTTACAGCAATATTTTACCGCAGCGTTTTTTCAATAACCTAAGGTTCCGTAAACGACACAATAAAAGTTTCAGTTTATTTATGCTTGAAGAAAATCCCAGCGAATTACTGGTAAAGGATTATGGCGATGTTGTACTGATAGTTCCTTATTTTATGAAACGCCCGCTGGATATGTTACTTATGGTAAAAGATACGAATAAACGTTATTTGCATCAATTGTCTGTTCACGAAAAACAACAGGTAACACAGGGTATTCAAGAAGCGATTCGGGCGATTATTGCCTTGATGGAAAATATGAAGTTACAACCGGCCTATAATATGATTATTAACAATGGTCCCGGATGTGGCTTATATCTCGAGTTTCTACCTCAGACCCAAAAAATGGGCGGTTACGAGCAAATTGGACTTTTTGTTTGTCAGGCAAATGCAGCCGATTCGGCAAAACAGTTACGAGAACAGATTCCAAGTTAACCACTAACAACAAAATGGGATCGTTGTTGGTAAATAAATAGGGCCAATTTAAAATTAACTTTTTCTTTCTCATCAATTTTAACCAGCCCCCAATTATCACCTATCGGCTTTGAATAACGCTTTTTTTAATTCAATAGACTGTTTAGCATTATAAATGCGCACCGTACTGTTTTCTCTAGGTGATATGGGGCTCATCTCAATATGAATCAGTTTCTCTTCAGGTGTTAATCCTTCAATGGCATCAAGCTGTTCAAAAGCAACAATGGTTTCATAATCATCTAAATATGCTTCATAAAGTTTTGGCCCGGAATAAAAAACAATATAATCAGGTATTGGTAAATTTTGAGCTTGCTGATATACATGTTGAGATGATTTTCGTTCGCCATTAACACGCCTGGTCCTAAAATCAGTTATACTAGCCTCCCACCTTCAATAATCCAAAGATAAGGTTTTCTATAACGTTGCCAGATATCAAAAGCTCCCCCTTTTTTTGGGATGTTATTAAACTGTGCTTCCCAATATTCTCCTGTAAGTTGATCCTGCTGTAATTTCCGAAAGAATAGACTCTGCAGAACTAAATTTTCCGCTGTAAAGACGGTCTATCATAAGCCCTCTTGCTTATCATACTGGAACTAATTAAGGAATTGTGGGCAGCATTTTCATATTATTCTTTACTATCAAGTACATTAATAAGCGACTTTTCATTGAGGGTTTATTCACCGAAAATACTTAGCAGTTTATCATTGAGGAAGTGGCATAGTTACAGAATATTGTGAAGGGATATGTTGGCCAATTCCATTTATCAAAAAGTTTCTTTATTTCACCAGACTCAAGCAATTTGGCGAAACGTGCGTCAAAGATCTTCTGCAACTGCTGTCCTCTCTCGTTATTGGCGAAAGCTGGATAAATATTCAAGTTCATCAAGGTATTGTATTCAAATTTTGTCGAATCGAAATAGCCTTTTTTTAACTCATGTTTTACTTCTATCTGAGCTTCTAATAAAAAATCTAATTGGCCTTTTTCTAATAATTCCACGGCTTTTCCGCGAGTTTTAAATTCTTTATTATTGAATTTGGTATCAATGTATTCACTATAATTATAGCCTTTTATCCAGCCGACATTTTTTCCTGCAAGACTCTTTTCGCCCTGCCATTGGAAGTCAGGGGATTTTTTATAAAGGGCAACCACCACATCGGCATCAAAATGCCATTTTGGATAAATAATATTTTGTTCCTCATTGAGATAGGAACCAAGCCAAGCATCCATTTTCCCCTGTTTTACTAAAGCAACGCTACGATCATAATCCGTAGTGTTGTATTTAACTTTTATACCGAGTGGTTCATAGACTAACCGCATGATATCCCAGTAAATCCCTGTGCCATCTTCTTTCGCACCATTTACCCAAGCTTCACTGGCGAACTTTATTTCTGTGGGTAAAGTAGCAGCCTGAGACTCGCTGAATTGAAAAAGCATTATAAAAATTATTCCTACCAGTGTTGTTATTATTTTATTTGATTTATGTACAGACACACTCATAAAAATCGCTCCTTGTTAACCTTGAATTTATTGTAAATTGTCATTTTTATATTTTAAAAAAGTCCATCAACTGACGGCACCTGGATACTCTTAATGTTATTAGTTACGCCACTGGCCACGTGGCTTTACTTACCGGATGTTTGCTCAGTGTGCCTTTTGAAATTATAAATAGTAAAAGTCGAGCCCCCAAACCTTATATATTTTAAATAAGCACACCAAAAGAAATATCATATCAAAGTCAACTTAACATTAACATAAAAATCAACTTAATATTAATGTTACACATTATTACATACGAAAAAAGGCAGAACCTATAAGCCTATATTGGCTGAATAAAATGATATTAGAGAGCATAAAGCTAAGGTTTCCATATATGCCCGTTTAAAATATGCGTTGCCTGCCAACTGGTGTCCAATCTCATACCATCCCAGGTAAAAATAAGATCTATCATTTCTTTCACGGATTTGAGCATGGATAGCCTCAAAAACACTGACTTCAAAGCACTTGCGAGTAAACAAAAATCCATCAAAATGAAAATGCGGTTATTAGTGCTTGCTCACTTTCAAGAGGGGCATTCCCGGACACAAATTTCTCAGTTTCTAAAAGTTAGCAGTACAAGCGTAAACAAGTGAGTTAGGATGTATTTTACTGATGGTATTGAAGGTTTATATGAAAAACTTCGAACAAGAAGACCTCACTTTCTGACTACTGCACAGCAAGAAAAATTGATAACATTTATCAAAAAAAATGCCTGTAAACAAGATGGAGGACTTCTCATCGGAAGTGATGTCCTCGCTTACATTAAGCAAGAGTTTAACCAGAACTGCCACAGTGATTATTAATACCTGTCTCTTATACACATCTCCGAGCCCACGAGACC
>JABXKR010000048.1 GCA_013619145.1 Psychromonas sp.
CTATAATAGCTTTAGCCTTCGGTATTTTAAGTTATTTTTTATCAAAGGTAGATGTAGGTTCTTTTTTCCCTGTTTTTTATTTGGCGCTATTATGTGCGTCATATTTAACAATCAGGAAATCAAATATTGACAAATTTGAATTAAATAAATTAATTACAATTTGTTTTTATGCTTACTTGGTACTTTCATTAGTTTCATTTTTTATATTTCCTGAAAAATATCGACATTTTAGTTTTGATGGCGTATTTATTTCAAGAGCATTTCATGGGATTGAAGGAAGCCCAGCAAATATCGATGTATTTGCAACGCTATTTATAATTATAAATATATATTGTCATGGTTTCAAAAAGCTTGTTAGTTGGTTTCATATATTAATATTTTTATGTGTAGCATACTTTTGTAGTACAGAAACACCATTACTGATCATATTGTCAATTTCATCATATATCATTACCCAGTTCTTTTTTGGGCGCTCTATTAACAGGTTTTTCATATGTATGATGTATTTATCTATGTTTCTTGTGTTTTATTTTTCTTTTATTAACGATTATATTTATGACCTTTTGTTAATCATAACAAATGGTAGAAACTATATTTGGAATACGCAACTATTGAATGTCGCTTCAGATCTATCTTATTTAGATTTTTTCTTTGGCGATTTCTCTAAAGCATTCGTTCCAATCCATTGGTCAAAGGAAGGAACAAATAACCCACATAATGGATATATTTTCCTTTTGCTCCGTTTTGGTATTCTGATTAGTTTTGTCTTTTATATGTATATATTATTTATATCTAAAAGAGCTAGTTATTTTCAAATGCTGTTGATAATTGCTTTATTAGCTGCATCTGTATCCAATTCGAATGTGTTTTATATTTCCAATCCAATCATTACATTTATTTGGGTTTTTGCATTAACATCAAAAATAAGAGAGCCTTCTCGATGAAAAATGTACTTATAGTTTATGGATGCGGTGGTCATAAAAAACAGGCTGATCGTTTATGCCATCAGCTTTCTATTACTGGTGATGAGATAAATTTTTTTAGTCTAACTGACTCGGGGGAAAAACCAAATTGGTCTGAAGCTCATTTGGAGTTGAAAGAGTTTAGAGATAAGTATACAGGTAAGATAATCTCCTTATTTGAAATGCTTTCTCAAATAAGGAAGATATATTCTTATTTAAGAAAGCATAATATTCATAATATTATTTCTATGGGGCCAGGCGTTTGTATACTGGTATGCTTAGTTGCAAAAATGATGGGGTGTGTAATTATTCATTTTGAAACATGGTCAAAGTTCGAATCTTTAACATTTACAACTAAAGTGCTCAAACATATAACCAATAATGTGTTCTACCAAAACATAGAACTTAAAAAGTTTTTACCAAACGGCAAGTATGTAGGGCGATTATAATGTTTAAGATCTTCATTACGGTTGGAACTACAGAATTTGATATCCTAATAAAAGCTATCGATACTATATTTGTAAATCAATCCAAATATTTTTTTACGGCACAAATTTCCTCTTCTGCAAATTATAAGCCGAGTAATATTGAGTTTTTTGAGTTTTCTAGCGATATAGAACGCTATATAGATGAAGCAGATTTCATCATAACGCATGCTGGAGCTGGATCTGTGTATTCTATGTTAGAGAAGGGAAAAAAACTTATAGTTGTTCCCAATTTATCTAGAATTGATCACCATCAGATTGAACTAGCAAACTACGTAAATAAAAATAATTTTGCTATTGCTTGTAATAAGTTAGATGAATTACCCTCATTAATTGAGTCTCTGAAAAATCAAGAGTTTCGTTCTTATCAAAAAGAAGATTTTTTTGGTGTTGGGATTATAAGAGATTTATTAATATGAAGATTCTATTAACGGGGTACTCAGGCTTTGTTGGTCGGTATTTGTATAATAACTTATCAAATAGAGAAGTAGTGTGTCTTGGGCGATCTAGGCCTATTTTAATGTCAGGCTCGCAGTTTATGGTTTGTAATCTAAGTAGCCCAAGTGAAATTGATTTATCTGAATTTAAAGGTTCCTGTTTTATTCACTGTGCCGCTCGTGCCCATGTGATGAACGACAATTCAGTTGATCCTCTCGAAGATTTCAGAGAAGTAAACACTCACGGTACGCTTAATCTTGCACAACAAGCGGCAAAAGCTGGTGTTAAACGCTTTATTTTCATTAGTTCAATTAAAGTAAATGGTGAATCTACAGAGCTTGGTTTTCCGTTTAAACAGGGTGATAACTTTATACCGACTGATCCATACGGCCTGAGCAAATATGAAGCGGAAGTTGGATTGCGAAAAATAGCAGAAAATACGGGGATGGAAGTGGTAATTATCCGCCCTCCTTTGGTCTATGGCCCAGGTGTTAAGGCGAACTTTGCTTCTATGATGAAGTGGGTGAACAAAGGACTTCCTTTACCGTTAGGTGGCATTAAAGATAATCGACGCAGTTTAGTGTCTGTGGATAACTTGGTTGATCTTATCACTACCTGTATAGAGCACCCCAATGCAGCTAATCAAACCTTTTTAGTTTCAGATGATGACGATGTTTCAACATCGCAATTGTTATCTAATATGGCTACTGCATTGAACGTGCCAACTAGATTAATACCTATTCCTAGCTCATGGTTCTATATAGCTGCTAAGCTGATTGGTAAACCTGCAATATCAGAGCGTTTATGTGGTTCTTTACAAGTTGATATATCTAAAACGAAAGAGCTGTTAAACTGGCAACCACCCTATAGCACAGCAGAATCTATGAAAAAAACAGCTGATGCTTTTCTTGAAAACAACAAGTAATTATTTATATGAATCATTTTATTGTTAGAGTTCTTGATTTTTTTATGGCACTAGTTGGCTTCGTGCTAACTTTTCCAATCTTAGTAATTGTCACTATTATTGGTTATTTTGACACGGGCTCGCCTATTTTTATCCAAGTACGCGTTGGTAAAAATAAACAGCCTTTTAAACTAATTAAGTTTCGTACCATGTCGGTAGAAACAAAATCTGTTGCAAGT
>JABXKR010000054.1 GCA_013619145.1 Psychromonas sp.
GCTTAAAGATAATATCGATAGCGACTGCGCCCGGATAAGTTTTATCAGCTTAATGGTCTTTCCCTTTTTAATGCCGGATAACTTTAAAAAAATGTATAACATTAAGTTTACAGATGAATTTTTAACACACCTTGCCGAACAAAATATTCAGTTACTTAGCTTAGGTTTACTTAAACCACAGGACAATAATAATGATGGAAAATAAAAAACGCTTTTTTATACTGGGACTTGTTGTCGGAGTTATTGTACTGCTACTGGCAGTCAAGCTTAAACCCAGCCCAGAGCTGCAGGAAAGTTTTGACCGCGCCAGACTGGTTGAAATAATGACCTTAAAAACACAGCAGACTGCCCCTCAGATCACAGGTTTTGGCCGGGTAACGCCTAAGCACAGCTGGCAGGGAATTGCCGAAGTCAGCGGCAAACTGATTTTCCGTAATCCATTATTAGAAACAGGCCGCCTGCTGCCCAAGGGAACTGTGCTTTTGGAAATTGATCCGCTCGAATATCAGCTCAATTTAGCGCAGGCTGAAGCAAATTTACATGCCAGTGAAGCGCAGCTGCTGCGAATTGATCAGCAGGAGGAAAACTTCACCGACAGCCTCAAATTAGAAAAACAGAAACTGCAGTTAGTTGAACAGGAATATCAAAGACAACTTACTTTGAAAAAGAAAGGTCTGATCTCCAATTCCAGTGTCGAAAATCAAAAACAGACTCTGTTAGGGCAGCAGAACCGCGTACAGGATCTGCAGAGCTCTCTACAGCTGCTGCCCGATGACCGTAAAGTTACCATTGCACAGGTACGTATCAATCAGTCTAAATTGGCGGACAGTCAGCGCAAACTGAGCAAAACAAAACTTGTCCTGCCCTATGATGCACGAATTGCAGAAGTTAATATTGAACAGGATCAGGTAGTTTCTTTAGGCTCGGTGATGCTCAGCGCTTATCAGTTAGGCACGGTTGAGATAAAGGCCGAATTATCCCTGTCAGATATGAACATTCTGATGAACAGTATTAAGCATCTGCCTCAGAATGGAACGTTACCTTCAATCGAAACGCTGCAGCTGGTTGCTGATGTCTCACTGCAGATGGCATCCAATGAATATCAGTGGCCGGCAAAAGTGACCCGAGTTGCTGAAACAGTTAATCCGGATCAGGCCACCATCGGCGTTTACTTAGAAGTTGAACAGGACTTCAGGAAGTTAAACCTTCCCTCTAAACCGCCATTAACCAAAGGCATGTTTTTAGCAGCAACAATTACCGGCGCAAGCTCAACACAATATGTAATTCCTGAAAAAGCACTGCACGAAAGTAAAATCTATCTTATGGACAGCGATAATAAACTGCAGATAAAAGCGGTTAAAGTACTCTACAGAACGAAACAGGGAGTGGTAATTAGCGGTGATTTACAAGAGGGGCAGCAGTTAGTGGTCAATGATCTTATTCCAGCTATTACCGGCATGTCACTTAAAACTGTTGATATTAAGGAGCAGGCGCTGTGATAAATTATTTAACACGCCACCCGACACTGGCTAACTTAATGATGCTCGGTTTTCTAGTGCTGGGTATATCCAGTTTAGGCAACATAAAACGCGAAACTTTTCCTGAATTTGCACCGCCGTATATCTCTGCATCTGTTGTTTATCCGGGCGCATCACCTATTGAGGTTGAAGAAAGCCTGTGTCTGCGTATGGAAGATGCCATTGACGGTTTATCCAATATTGAAGAAACTAAATGTCAGGCCGTTGAAGGCATGGCAACACTGATTATCAAACTCAATGAAGACGTCGATCTTGGACGCTCTTTAGTAGATGTGCAGACTGAAATAGGCGCAATAAAAGATTTTCCTAGTGAGGTAGAGCCGCCGATCGTTAAAGAACTCGACTGGGCAGAGCCGGTTGTTGATATTGCAATTTCTGCCGATACCACCCGTCCGCAGTTAAAAGCTTACGCTGAGGACGTCAAACTTAGATTGAAAGTTGATGCTGGTGTCAGCTTAGTCAGCATTTCGGGCTTCTCTGATCACCAGTTAAGTGTCGAACTAAATCAGGAAGCAATCAGACGTCTTTCTTTAACCGTTAATGACATTGCCGATAAGATAAACAGGCAGAATGTTAAAATGCCCAGCGGTAATATTGAACTTCATGAAAAAAATCTGCTGATTCGTTTTGATCAGCAGAAAGTTACGCCCTTCGAGTTAGGCACAACGGTAATTTCATCTAACCCGCAAGGCGGTATTGTACGGCTCTCTGATATTGCAACAATCACAGATAAATTTGAAGTTGATGAAGAGAAAATACTGTTTGACGGCAAACCGTCAGCCGTTTTAAATATCAAAAAAAATAAAGCCGATGATGCGTTGCGCATTAAAGCTAAAGTACAGGAGTTTGTCGATCAGGAAAATTTACGCGCACCAGAAGGCGTTACCCTTACCTTAACCAATGATTTATCATCGCTGCTTAAGGACAGGCTGAGCATGATGATCAAAAACGGCTGGCAGGGTATTATTTTAGTTTTCTGCAGTATGTGGCTGTTTTTCTCTCTGAGGTATTCATTCTGGGTTTCGGCCGGCTTACCCGTGGCTTTTATGGGCGGCTTGTTCCTGATGAGTGTGCTCGGACTTTCTATTAACATAATGAGCCTGGTGGGTTTGTTAATGGCCATCGGTATTATGATGGACGATGCAATCGTGATTGCAGAATCCATTGCCTCGCATATTGATCGTGGATTTTCCCCGCAGGAAGCGGTCAGTAAAGGCGTCATTAAAGTTGCACCGGGCGTTGTTTCCTCTTTTTTAACCACTATTTTTATTTTCGGCAGTTTATTGTGGTTAGAGGGACAAATGGGCGCAGTATTATCTGTAGTACCTATGGTGCTGATTTTAGTGTTGAGCATCAGCTTGATAGAAGCATTTTGTATTTTACCGAATCATCTGAATCACTCACTAAGTAAAAAAACTACAGAAAGACCGATGTGGCAGTGGAAACGCCGCTTTTTAGATAAGTTTGAAGATTTTAGAAATACTAA
>JABXKR010000013.1 GCA_013619145.1 Psychromonas sp.
ATTATATTGGTTAACAAATAATTACATAGCTGTAGTTTATTGCAGCAAAATAACAAGACAAATTAGCAATGAGCAAAATTCTACTGGGTGTTAAACATTAAACAGCCGCAGATTTTTTCAGCTAAAATAAGTAATATTATATTGGTTAACAAATAATTACATAGCTGTAGTTTATTGCAGCAAAATAACAGGAAAAACTATCAATGAGCAAAATTCTACTGGGTGTCAATATTGACCATATCGCAACATTACGTAATGCTCGTGGTACTTGCTACCCTGAGCCTGCTCATCTGGCTGCAGTTGCTGAGTGTGCCGGAGCGGATGGTATTACCATTCATTTACGTGAAGATCGCCGTCATATCAAAGATCGTGATGTTGAAGTGTTAGCAAAAACGCTGCAAACACGTATGAACCTTGAAATGGCAGTGACCGATGAGATGGTTGAAATTGCGATTCAAACCAAGCCGGAATTTGTTTGCTTAGTGCCTGAAAAACGCGAAGAGTTAACCACTGAAGGTGGTTTAGATGTTGCGGGGGCATTTGCAAAAGTTGAATCAGCAGTTAGTCGTTTAAATGCTGCAGGTATTCAGGTTTCTCTGTTTATCGATCCTGAAAACACACAAATTGATGCGGCTATTAAAACAGGTGCTGCTTATATTGAGCTTCACACTGGGCAATACGCTGATGCACTATCGGAAGATGTTCAGCAAGCAGAGCTTAAGCGTGTTGCAAAAGCTGCAACATATGCAAGCCAGGCGGGTATTAAAGTGAATGCAGGCCATGGCCTTAATTACCATAATGTTAAGCCAATTGCCGCACTGCCTGAGATTATTGAACTTAATATCGGTCATGCTATTGTTGCGCGTGCAGTTGTTGATGGTTTTGCGTCGGCTGTTAGTGAGATGAAGCGATTAATGGTTGAAGGTCGTAACGGGTAATTCTATAGCCATGATACCTCAAGGTACTGATTTTACATTTTGAAGTAACATGGGTATACACTTTGCTCGATTGCAATAACTACTCTTATTGATCAAGGGGAGCGCTTCCCCTTTAATATATTTACAATCAAAGCGAGCCTACTTTGTCTAATTCTAGTTTCTCTGTTTCTGAAATCCGCACTCATTTTCCTATCTTAAATCAGAACATTAATGATTTACCCTTGGTTTATTTAGATAATGCAGCCACTACGCAAAAACCATTAGCGGTTGTTAATGCTGTCGCTGATTATTACCTTAATGATAATGCCAACGTGCACCGTGCTGGCCATCAGTTAAGTAACCGTGCGACTAGAGCATTTGAAGCGGTGCGCTCGAGCGTAAAAACCTTTATTAATGCCAAAAGCAGTAAAGAGATCATCTGGACAAAAGGCACAACGGAAGGGCTTAATCTGTTAACGAATGTGTTAGCAAAGCAATTAAAAGCGGGCGATCAGGTTATTATCAGTACCTTAGAGCATCACGCCAATATTGTGCCATGGCAGATGCTGGTCCAGTCTGTGGGCATAGTTTTAAAAGTAATTCCATTAACCTCTAACAACAGTCTCGATTTAGCCGCTTATAAACAGCTTTTAAATAAAAAAACCAAGCTGGTGTCGATTACTCATATCTCTAATGCGTTGGGTATTATTAACCCGATTAAAGAGATGATTAAATTAGCCCATCAGGTGGATGCGCAAGTAATTATTGATGGCGCACAAGCGGTTGCACACCTAACGGTTGATGTACAAGATCTTGATTGTGATTATTACCTTTTTTCTGGCCATAAAATGTTTGCACCAACCGGTGTGGGAGTGTTATATGGCAAACAACATCTGTTAGAAACCCTGCCGCCTTGGCAAGGAGGAGGGGAGATGATTAAAAGTGTGAGTTTTACAGAAGTTGCCTATAACGATTTACCATTTAAATTTGAAGCGGGGACACCTAATATTGCAGGTGTGATTGGTTTAGGTGCTGCTATCGATTTTATTAACAGTTACTCTCGTCAAGAGTTACAAAAACAGGAACAATCACTATTAAATTTCACAGAAAAAGCGTTATTGGAGATCCCAGAAATAACTGTGTTTGCGCAAGGGGTAGAGAAATCCGGTGCGTTAAGTTTTAGTGTAAAAGGTGAGCACCCGACTGATATTGCGATCTTATTAGATGCCCAGGGAATAGCGGTTCGCAGCGGCTCGCATTGTGCGATGCCGTTGATCAGAGAGTTAAATTGTAACGGTACAGTACGCGTTTCATTGTCGATTTATAATACACTTGAAGAAGTACAAGCTTTTATTAATGCACTTAAAAACATTATTGAAATGCTAAAAGAGTAGTTATACCCAAACCACCTCAAGATGCAGATTCAGAGCTTCGCCCGGATGCTAGAACAAGGCGTAACATGATGAGAATGGTTGTTCCCTTTTCAAGTGTTGCAACGCAGTGCTAGCTTTCGGACGAAACTCCCGTAGGGCAAGGCGATAAACGATGATCTTCGTTGTTAGAAGGTTTTGATTTAGAATAACTAGATCATCAACCTTCTGCCTAGAATCTCATCATTTATCGTCTTGCTGATTCCTGCATCTTGAGGTGGCTTGGGTATATAGAAAATTTATTAAGTTCCCACTTATAGGGGCTGTGCTGTTTGCGCTTCTGTGACTTTTTGCGGAGTTAGTGATTTGATAGAAAAAAAGGATCAACTAGGTTGATCCTTTTTATTATTAACTTAGTCAGGGTAAGCGCTCGCTTACCCTTGATATTAATGATTATTTACTTTCATTTTTCATGGCTTTACGAATACAGAAGGCGGCGCCTCCCCAAGTAATTCCTAAACCAAGAACCATCATAATGATTGCACCTGTTGTCATTTTAAGCTTCCTTAATTGATTCATTAATTACAATAGCAGGGCTACTTGCTCTATTGATTACAATAGCAATGATTAACATCGCTGCGATCAAACCCCAACCTAACATGATTAAATCAGATTGCGCATAACCACCGTAACCCTTAGTTAATGTGGTCACAACGTTGGTACCTAAAATCACGATTAAAAATGCAGGACTAAGGAAACGCAGGCAAATTTTAAACCATTGACCGACAGTAAACTCTGAAATGTTGTTTACGTGTTTATGGATATCAGTCAGTTTTACCAACCATCCCATAATGAATAACTCAGCAATACAACTTGCCAACAGGGCGATGTTGTTAATAAAGTAATCCACTAAATCGAGAAGTAATAAGCCGCCGTTTGTTGCAAAAGACATTGATACAATAAAACCAACGCCGCAGACAACAGAAGCTGCCACTTTACGAGACCATTTTAATTTATCGATAAAGGCTGATGTTACCGCCTCAATGATTGATATATGCGAACTTAATCCCGCGATGACTAATGCGAAGAAAAACACCGGACCTAAAATATAAGGTGCAGGTAGTAAGTTAATTGCAGCAGGGATCGTAATAAACGCCAGGCCGACACCAGAGGTGACCACTTCGGTCAGTGGCTTAGCTTGCTCATGTGCCATATTGCCGAGAATGGCGAAAATAAGTATCCCTGCAATAATAGAGAAACCACAGTTAATTAAAACTGTCATAAATGCATTATTATTGACATCTGATTTTTCAGGCAAGTAGCTTGAATAAGCAAGCATAATGGCAAAACCAACACTTAATGTGAAAAATATTTGACCATAAGCTGCAGACCAGACTTTAGGGTCGGTTATTTTACTAAAATCAGGTTGGAAAAGGTAATTCAGTCCATCTAAGGCACCCGGTAAAAAAATCATGCGCGCAATTAAAGCAACTACCATTAAAAATAGTAAAGGCATCATTATTTTACTGGCACGTTCAATACCGGCTTTTATTCCTCCGAAGATTGCAGTAAAAGTAATTGCCCAGGCAATCGCCATTGGAATTGCAATATGCCATTGAACAAGCCCTAATTTACTCGGAGAGTTATTGTCACCAAGTTTTAGGTATTCACCGAAGAAGTAGGCATTTGTATCTGCTCCCCAACTTTGTGTGAAAGACATATTGAAATATGAGATTGCCCAACCGATAACTGCCACATAATAAACGGCAATAATAGCGGCAATGGAAACTTGGAACCAACCAAGCCATTCATATTTTTTATTTAATTTTGCAAAGGTACGCGGTGCTGAGCCTCTATATTTATGGCCCATACCAAATTCCATGATCATAAATGGAATACCGGCAGTTAACATTGCAAACAGGTAAGGGATGAAAAATGCCCCTCCACCATTTTCATAAGCCATGTATGGAAAACGCCAAATATTACCTAAACCGATTGCTGAGCCTACAGCTGCAAGAATAAATCCTGCTCGAGAGCCCCATTGTTCTCGTTTCATAAAAAGTTCCCTATGTAATTTATCCTTGAAAATTAACGTATATGCTAATTTTCTAATATTAATGTGCTTAAGCTGATGATATGAGCTAAGCATGCAGGCAGACTACCTATTTGAGTGCGCTAAGGCAATAGCTACTTTGAATACACGCTGCCTATATGGAAATTGTTTGTTAGGAGAATGGGGCAATGTTTAAACTGGCGAAATCCGGGTTACAGAAATAAATATCTACAATTACGGAGTTACTCATCTGCTTTGTGTTATTGCTATCAGATTGAATTACCGCAATTATTGCTGGACAATATGCAATTTACTCAGAGCTTCAGTCTAAGGTGGTTCTCTCTGTCAGTGAGATTGACAGTCACTTTTACAAAGGTTTTGCCCATGGTAATTTTGAGTTACAAGAACAAACGCTGGGTAGCATTATTGGTAAATAAATAAGCTGAATAATCTAATTCGATAAATCAAACCTCAAACTGCTTATGCATAAAGGTGTAATAGAGCACCGGAATTATCACCAGCGTTAATATTGTTGAGATTAAAATACCGAAGATCAGACTAATCGCCAACCCTGAAAATATTGGATCATCAAGAATAAAAAAGGCCCCAATCATGGCTGCCAGTCCGGTTAAAATTATCGGTTTAGCACGCACCGCGCCAGAATGAATGACCGCTTGTTTGAATGGTTTTCCATTAGCTGTTTCGTGGTTGATAAAATCCACTAACAAAATGGAGTTGCGCACAATAATACCGGCAAGGGCGATCATGCCGATCATCGAGGTTGCTGTAAACTGTTGGCCTAAAAGCGCATGTCCCGGCATCACACCGATAATGGTTAATGGAATGGGGGCCATAATGATTAAAGGCACAATGTAAGATTTGAACTGTGCAACGACCAATAGGTAAATCAGCACCATACCAACGGCATAAGCTATCCCCATATCGCGGAAGGTTTCATAAGTTATTTTCCACTCTCCATCCCAAAGTATTGCCCGTTCACTGGTACCACTTGGCTGGCGGATAAAGTGCTGGGCAATATCTGCCTGTTGCTCTTTTATTTTCCTGGATATAGCAAACATGCCATAAAGCGGGCTGTCTAATTCTCCTGTCATATCAGCTGTGACCATAATCATAGGGATCATGTTTTTATGCATAATTGGTTTATCCATAATGGTTTTTTCGATGCTGACCATTTCCGAAAGGGCGATTAACTGGCCGTTTTGACTGGACAACTTAAGGTTTAATAGCTGCTGTAAATTAACCTTTTCGCCCTCCTTAAGCTGCAGGCGAATCGGAATCGCATATTTCTGATTATCCTTGTGGAGAATATTAATATCTTTACCACCGACGGAGGTAGCAACGGCATCGACAATATTGGCATAGGGCACGCCAAAACGGCCCGCCTTAGTGCGATCAATTTTAACCAACCACTTCTGCTGATCTTGCGGATGCATGATATCGATATCAACCACATCTTCAGTGCTGATAAATAACGCTTTTAACTGTGCGGCTGTTTGTTCTCGCATGGCCTGATTGGGAGCATAAACTTCAGCGACAATCGGAGACCATACTGGTGGCCCTGGCGGCACTTCAACCACTTTGATATTAGCGTTATAGGCGTTGCCAATCTTTTGCAGATTATCTCGTACACTGCCGGCAATTTGATGACTGCTACGTGTTCGCTGTTTTTTATCTACCAGATTCACTTGAATATCACCGAGTTCTTGTGTGGCTCGCATATCATAATGGCGGATTAAACCATTAAAGTTAATGGGGGCGGCGGTACCTGCGTATAGTTGGTAATCTTTAAGCTCAGGAATTTGCTCTACGACATCACTTAATTCGATTAAGAGACGTTGTGTTAATTCAATCGGACTACCTTCTGGCAAGTCGACCAGTATTTGAAACTCTGATTTATTATCAAAGGGCAACATTTTCATTACCACTAACTGCTTAACTGGCAGAATCAGTGATATGGCGATTAACAGTAAAACCCCGGCAAAGAGTAACCAGCGTGCCATTTTTGCTTTATATCCGAGAATAAAGGGACCGATTAATTGCTTAAATAAACGACTCATAAAGTTGTTGTTTTCTGATTCCTGTTGGCCTGCTATCACTGCACTTGTTGTTTGCTCGGGGTGATGTTTAAGTAATTTACTGCTCAGCCAGGGGGAAAGAACAAATGCAACCGCCAATGAAATAAGCATCCCCATGCTGGCATTAATCGGAATAGGGCTCATATAAGGGCCCATTAAGCCTGTTACAAATGCCATCGGTAAAAGAGCCGCGATAACCGTAAAGGTTGCGAGAATGGTAGGGCCACCGACCTCATTCACGGCAATAGGAATGATCACGCTAAGTTTCTCGTGGCTCAGTTTCATATGGCGGTGAATATTTTCGACCACGACAATGGCATCATCGACCAAAATGCCGATTGAGAAAATTAGCGCAAATAGCGAAACTCGGTTAAGGGTAAAGCCATAAGCCCATGAGGCGAATAGTGTTATGGTTAAAGTGATGGAAATAGCGACACCGACAACAATCGCTTCACGCCAGCCCATGGTGATTAAGACTAAAATAATAACAGCACTGGTCGCGAAGATAAGTTTAGCAATTAACGTGTCGGATTTATCTTTGGCGGTGGCACCATAATCACGTGATAGGGTTGTTTTTATATTATCTGGGATTAAAACATTATGAATTTCATTAAGCCGTTTTTCGACGGCTTGTGTCACATCAACTGCATTTTTCCCCGGCTGTTTGGCAATTGCCAGTGTTACCGCCGGATATAATGTGCCGTTTTCACCATGCCAAACATTTTGGCTGGGAATATCGGCGGATAGCGTAACCTCTGCCACATCTTGCAGATAAACAGGAAAACCTTGACTAACCGATACAATCAGTTGTTTTATTTCCGAGATGTTTTGTAAAAACTGTCCCGTTTGTACTTTTATCTGTTGATTATTTTGCACTAAAGAAACGGGTGATGAACTGGCATTATTGCTCGCCAAAACTTGCTTAATCGCATCATAACTGACAGCGAAACTGTTCATTTTAGTCGGATCAATACGGATATTAACGTTTAGTAAATGACCGCCTATGGTGAAAATATCACGTGTGCCATCGATATGCTTTAACTCACTTTCTAGCCCATGTGCAACTTGTGTTAACTGCTGCGGGGTTACTTTGCTATCTTTTGACCACAGTGTCACCGAGGAGACTGGGACATCATCAATCGCGCGAGGCTTAATCAGTGGCTGACCGATGCCCGCATTTAAAGGGAGTTTATCCATATTGGCATAAACTTGATTATAGAGATTCACAATCGCATCATTACGTGATTTACCCACTTCGAAAACAACGATAATCATCGCGCCATCGGGTTGAGAAAAAGAGTAAGTGGTATCGACGCCTTTGATCTCAGAAATAACCTGCTCCATGGGAATGGTGACTAGGTTTTCAACCTCTTTAGGGGATGCGCCGGGGAAAGGGATATAGATATCAGCAAAGGTCACATCAATTTGCGGCTCCTCCTCTTTAGGGGTTACCATAATTGCGAAAACTCCCAATAATAAACCAACAATTGCCAGCAGGGGCGTGATTGCAGAACCTTGAAAGTAGCTAGCAATCTTTCCGGAAGTATTCAGTTGTGCACTCATTGTTGTAACTCCAATATTGCTAAGTTTTTATCAGCTGAAAATAACGGATAATAAATATCCCTGAAATATTCAGTTGTTCACTCATTATTTGACTCCAACAACATTAGTTTTTTATAAGCATCAATACTGATTAAATCTCCATCTTGTAAACCGGCGAGTATTTCAACATAACCATCCTGTTTTTTACCTAAACGCACCTGCGTTAATACCGCTTTACCTTTGACATCTCGATAAACCGCATTGAGCTCGTTATTACTTAAAACAGCACTTATTGGAATTAATATCGATTGACGAGAGCCACTGATAAATTGTGCTTTTACCCACATACCTGGTAGTAACAGCTGCTGTGCTTCTGGTAGTTCGATGCGTACTTTAAATGCATGTGACTGCTGGTCTGCATAATTAAACAGGATTACCTTATCTGAAAACAGCTGGCTACCATCATTGAGAGTGATTATAAATTCAGGCTTTTTGCGCAAGCCTTCAAGGTGGCGTTGTGGAATTTCAGTGACCGCACGTAATTTCTGTAATGACATGCCAGAAAAAAGAGGCTGCCCCGGATTAATGGTTTCACCGACCTCTACATGACGCTCTGTTACTACACCTGAGTAGGGCGCTTTAATAATAGTGTAATCGAGAGATTCTTTGGCTTTGTTTAAATTGGCTTGAGCAGCTCTAATCAACTGTTTGTTGGTTTTAGCCGCAGCTTCCGCCTGGTCTAGCTGCCCTTGTGAAATAGCGCCTTTAGGAAAAAGTTTTTTATAACGCTGATAAGTTAACCTGGATTCATTATATAACGCTTGGCTTCGTAAAACTTCTGCTTCAGCTACCGCTAATAAGGCTCCTTGTTCTTTATTGGTGATCTCCAGTAACACACTGCCTTGCTCTACATAATCATTAGTATCAAAGTATATTTGGCTTACGCGTCCGCTGGTTTGTGCTGACAAGGTCGCTTTGTTGATCGCTTCCAGCGTGGCATCTAGTACGATCACTTGTTCTTTAAGCGTGTTTTTAACGGAGAACAAATCGGAAGAGTAGATCGGTAAACTGATGAATAACAAGCTTATTAGTATTAAACGTACTGCTCTATTTAAAAAATAATAGTTCATTTTTATATCCTTAATTAGATATATATTTACAAGTCAGTTTAATTAGGTGCATTTAATTTAGTAAAGTCTAATATTAAAAGCAGGGGTGGTCAACTCAGTAATTAAATTTAGTTATCAATAGTTCATAAATCCATTAAACTTGAATCTTTAATTTATCAAATAGGGTATGCGCAGATGAAAGCAAGCAACATTGAACAACTATTAAATATCATGCAGCAGTTACGCTCCCCTGAAAATGGCTGCCCTTGGGATATAAAGCAGACTTTTGAGTCGATTGTGCCGCATACCATAGAAGAGGCTTATGAAGTGGCGGATGCAATTGAGCAAAAAGATTTTACCGAGTTAAAAGGGGAATTAGGAGATCTGTTATTTCAAGTGGTGTTTTATGCGCAAATCGCAAAAGAGCAAAAACTGTTTGAGTTTAATGACATTATTGAAACATTAAGTGAAAAGTTAATACGTCGCCATCCCCATGTCTTTGCACAAACTGAGTTTGCCGATGAACAGGCGGTTCATGCTAATTGGGAAGCAGAAAAAGAAAAAGAACGCGGATTAAAAGCGCAGTCGGAAAATAAAAGTGACAGTGTATTAGATAATATTCCATTAGCGTTACCGGCATTAAACCGTGCTTATAAAATTCAAAAACGTTGCGCGAATGTTGGTTTTGACTGGAATACACTTCCTCCTGTGATTGATAAAATAAAGGAGGAGATCGACGAGGTGTTAGTGGAAGTCAAACGTGATGATTTAACTGCACAGGAAAAGCAAGCACGTATTGAAGATGAGCTGGGGGATCTGTTGTTTGCCAATGTGAATTTAGTCCGTCATCTGCAATGTAATCCCGAGCAGGTACTGCGCCAGGCAAATAATAAATTTGAAAAACGCTTTCGTTTGGTGGAACTTGAAGTTTTAAAGCAAGGCAAACAGTTCAGTGATTGTTCACTTGATGAATTAGAAGTAATCTGGAGGCAAGTGAAAAAACAACTTAATGAGTCAGTATGACCATAGAAATGACAACAGAAAGCTCTGAGCGTATTTTGTACCTTTTACAGACACAACACAAAATGCGCTAAAACAAACACATTGAAAAAACTCCGTCATATTTTAAAGTAAATAGGTATAAAAGATTGTCGAAAATGAGAGGTCTTGCTATAATGCATTCCCATCTAAATGTTCAAAATTCTTATTTGTAATTACAGTAAATTAGTCTGCTAACTTAATTCATCACTTATTTATAAGCTGATGTTTTTTTATTTTTGCGGTTTGATTATTAATTATCAATGAATAAAAGTTTCTTTTTTCTAATTCCTAAACTCTCAGGGTTACTATGACGACAAAATATATTTTCGTAACTGGTGGTGTTGTTTCATCACTAGGTAAAGGTATTGCAGCAGGTTCACTGGCTGCTATTCTAGAAGCACGTGGTCTTGACGTAACAATTCTGAAACTTGACCCATATATTAATGTTGATCCAGGCACAATGAGCCCAACACAGCACGGTGAGGTTTTTGTAACTGACGATGGCGCTGAGACTGATCTTGATTTAGGACATTACGAGCGTTTTATTCGCACCAAAATGACTAAGCGTAATAACTTTACTACAGGTCGAGTTTATTCTGAAGTGCTAGCAAAAGAGCGCCGTGGAGATTATCTTGGTGCAACGATTCAGGTTATCCCGCATATTACAAACGAAATTCAGGAACGTGTAATTGCTGGTGGTAAAGGTCATGATGTTGCCATTGTTGAATTGGGCGGCACGGTAGGTGATATTGAATCACAGCCTTTCTTAGAAGCAATTCGTCAATTAGGTTTAAAAGTTGGGCACGAAAATGCGATGTATATGCATTTAACCCTGTTGCCTTACCTGAAAACTGCCGGTGAAGTGAAAACAAAACCAACGCAGCACTCTGTAAAAGAGTTGCGTAGTCTGGGTATTCAGCCTGATATTTTGATCTGTCGCTCTGAAGTGAGTTTCCCTGCTAATGAAAGAGCAAAAATTGCACTGTTCTGTAATGTTCAGGAAAAGTCTGTCATTTCATTACGTGATGTCGACTCTATTTATAAAATCCCTGCATTATTAAAAGCACAAGGTCTTGATGAGATATGTGTAAAACGCTTTGGCTTAGATTGCCCTGAGGCGGATCTTAGTGAATGGGAGCAGGTTGTTTCTGAAGAAGCAAATACAACAAGTGAAGTTGTGATCGGTATGGTCGGTAAATATATTGAATTACCGGATGCATACAAATCAGTTAATGAAGCCTTAAAACACGGTGGATTAAAAAACTCGGCTTCTGTAAAAATTAAATATATTGATTCACAAGATGTTGAAGTGAAAGGTGTCTCAACCCTTGAAGGTGTTGATGCTATCCTAGTACCAGGCGGTTTTGGCGAACGTGGTGTTGAAGGTAAAATTCTAGCGGCGCAATATGCACGTGAAAATAAAGTGCCGTACCTTGGTATCTGTTTAGGGATGCAGGTGGCGCTTATTGAGTTTGCTCGTAACGTTGCCGGCCTTAAAAACGCACATTCAACGGAATTTAAACCGGATTGTGAGCAGCCTGTTGTTGGTTTAATCACTGAGTGGATTGACAAATCTGGTGAAGTTGAACAGCGTACTGAAACGTCTGATTTAGGTGGTACTATGCGCGTAGGCGCTCAGCTTTGTCACTTAAAAGAAGGCTCTAAAGTGCTGGATATGTATGGCAGTAAAGAGATTTTTGAACGTCACCGTCATCGTTATGAGGTGAATAATAATTTATTACCTATCCTGGAAAAAGCCGGTTTAGCAATAACTGGCTTATCTGAAGATAAAAAATTAGTAGAGATTATTGAGAATCCAAATCATCCATGGTTTGTTGCTGCTCAATTCCATCCGGAGTTCACATCGACACCTCGAGATGGTCATCCCTTATTTAAAGGCTTTATAAAATCTGCGATAGATCATCAACAAGGACGATTTAAATAGTTTTTGTTGACCAGATCTCTTGTGTTTGTTAAAAACAACCCCATAAATAGATCTGTTACAAAATAATTTTTAATTTTTTATACAATCAAAGGAAACATTATGTCTAATATCGTAAAAGTACTTGGTCGTGAAATCATGGATTCACGTGGTAACCCAACTGTTGAAGCTGAAGTTCATCTAGCTGACGGTTCAATTGGTATGGCTGCTGCTCCTTCTGGTGCTTCTACTGGTTCACGTGAAGCTTTAGAATTACGTGACGGTGACAAAGCGCGTTACTTAGGTAAAGGTGTACTTAAAGCAGTTGCTGCTGTAAATGGTCCAATCGCTGAAGCACTAGCTGGTAAAGATGCGACTGCTCAAGCTGAACTTGATCAAATCATGATCGATTTAGACGGTACTGAAAACAAAGCTAAATTCGGCGCAAACGCTATCCTAGCTGTTTCTCTAGCTGCTGCTAAAGCGGCTGCAATCTCTAAGAAAGTACCTCTTTACGCTCACATCGCTGACTTAAACGGTACTCCTGGTGTTTACTCTATGCCTCTTCCAATGATGAACATCATCAATGGTGGCGAGCATGCAGATAACTCTGTAGACATCCAAGAATTCATGATCCAACCTGTTGGCGCAGCTAACTTCCGTGAAGGTCTACGTATGGGTGCTGAAGTATTCCATAGCCTTGCTAAAGTACTTAAAGCTGACGGTCACTCAACTGCTGTTGGTGATGAAGGTGGTTTCGCACCAAACCTTCCATCTAACGCTGCTGCACTTGCTGCAATCAAAGTTGCTGTTGCAAACGCTGGTTACGAGCTAGGTAAAGACATCACTTTAGCGATGGATTGTGCTGCTTCTGAGTTCTACAACAAAGAAACTGGTAACTACGAGCTTACAGGTGAAGGTAAAACTTTCACAGCTGAAGAGTTTAACTACTTCCTTGAAGGTCTTGTTAAAGATTACCCTATCGTTTCTATCGAAGATGGTCTTGACGAGTCTGATTGGGTTGGTTTCAAACACCAAACTGAACTTCTTGGTGATAAAATCCAATTAGTTGGTGACGATCTTTTCGTAACAAACACTAAGATCCTTAAGCGTGGTATTGATGAAGGTATTACTAACTCTATCTTAATCAAATTCAACCAAATCGGTTCTTTAACTGAAACTCTTGCTGCAATCAAAATGGCTAAAGATGCTGGCTTCACTGCTGTTATCTCTCACCGTTCTGGTGAAACTGAAGATTCAACAATTGCTGATCTAGCTGTTGGTACTGCTGCAGGCCAAATCAAAACTGGTTCTCTAAGCCGTTCTGACCGTGTTGCTAAGTACAACCAACTTCTACGTATCGAAGAAGCTCTAGGTTCAAAAGCACCTTACAATGGTCTTAAAGAAGTTAAAGGTACATTTAACTTCTAATCTAAACTAATTTATTAGTTAGATAACAATCCTCGGCCTTGGTCGGGGATTTTTTTTGCCTGTGATTTGATGTTAAAAGAGCAATAAGCCGTTCTGACCGTGCTGCAGTTCTTTGTTAACTACGGGCAGCCAGCAAATAGAATTCAATTTATAAAAGCGTCTGTTTTTCTAGGAAATTGAATTGCTATGCTATGTAGCTAAGTTGCTCTAGGTTCAAAAGCAATCTATTAGTCAATGATATGGAAATTAAGAAGAGATCTGTACTCACTGATTGTGAAATTCTCGCCTTCCAACTCTGCGCGGAAATGTAACTCTTTAACTTAGGTTGATTGTTTGCTGGTAAGAAAGATTCCAAAGTAGATGAAGTTCGGACTACCCAGTAATATTTTTCAAATCAGCATTATTTACTGGCAAATTATTTATTAACTTGATGGTGAAGAGTAGACTGCGTTTTTTTTTTGCATAAAATATTTTAAATGGAGTTATATATGAATTTGATAGTAGAAATAATGGGCTGGACTAGTGTTGCATTTTATATTCTATTGTTGTTATTTAATGGCATGAAAAACATGCGTCTTGCTTCTTTTCTTTCGGTAGCTAATGATGTGATGTGGGGATTTATGATTGGCGTGATGCCAAAGGTATTATTGAATCTGGTGGTTGGCAGTGTCTCCTTTTATCGCTATGTTTGCGATTTCACTAATATCCCTAAAAAAGTGACTCATCTTCTGCTTGTTTTAATGGTTGCGGGTTTAAGCTATTTTAGCTATTTTGCAGTGAATGATTACTTGGCAAACTCATCACTGGGTTTATTGCTTACCTGGGTTGATTTTGCTCTGATATTAATTGCATTAAGCGTGAAACGGATCCATGTTTTTCAATTCTTTATGCTGACTTCTGCATTTGTTGGCGGTTTTGCTTATTACCTTTTATCAATTGAACAGATGATTGTTATTAAGGTGATAGTGGGGCTGATTACTAGTTATAAGTTATTAATTCATCCTTTTTTTCCTGAACTGGAAAACAGGTTACTATTTTGGAAGCTTGCTAAATAGTTATCAACACACCCTTTGTTTGTATACTTTGGGGTCATGCTCTGCATGGCAGTCGTAATCCTCGACCTAGTTCGGGGATTTTTTTGGTTTGTTGTTCGCTGAAAGGTGGTGAACATGAATTATAGCAATATTTAATAATTTACTGTTCTATTTAGACGCAGGGAAACTGCTGCGAGCAAGCCTTTGATTGCAGTAACTAGTTGTTGTAATTGCAAAAGAAATAACAAGCTATCGGTAATTTCAAGCAGCAAATCATTAGCAGATTTTCTACCTGGCTTAAGTGAACACTGAACGTTGTAATTCCGCTTATCTTTTCCCAGATGTAAAAAAACCCTTAGCAGTTACCTGATAAGGGTTTCAAATAAATTAACAGCTTAGATTAAGCTTTTAAACTTTGTGGCTTACCACCAAGCTTCCATTTGTACACCAACGCTTAACGCGTCGTCTTCACCGTTTGCGTATGTACCATCTTCAAGATCTGTTAGGTAAGTTGCAAAAACGCGAATTTCTGGACGAGACCAGAAGCCGCCCGCTGGAGCCCATGTTTGCGCAACTGTGATTTTAGCTTCAGAAGTCTCAGGGCTTGTGCCTTCTTCTCTGTTGTAGTAACCAACTTCTAGTTGAGACTTCATGTTATCTGTCCAAGAGTACTGAGGACGAACAACAACATTATACTGAGTGAAATCACCGTTATCTGTTGTTGTTAAATCAGTACCTGAAACATAGCTTAATGTGTAACCAATATTAACTTTTTCAGCTGGGCTTACAACACCCCAGTTGTAAATTCGGAACGCTGTAGCATCATCAGCAGCGGCGCTATCATCAGCACTCCAGCTACCGTCAGTTCCCCAAGTGAAACCGTTAGCAAGACCTTGGTTAGCTACTTGCAATACCACTTTGTTAAATCCACCAAGGAAGTCACCTTGTACATATTCAGCTGTTAGCATAGTAGATGCATCATTTGCATCAGACTCTGCATTAGGAATCCAACTTGTTACACCAACTTCTAAAGATGCATTTTTCCACATCTGAATGCCCGCTAAACGTGCATCAAGAATGTTTGTGTTTGAAGAGCCACCAGCGCCACCACGTTGGAACCAAGCTAGAGAAAGAGCCGTATTACCAATAGCGATATTCTCAATACCAGCGCCTTCACCGTTAATTGCCCAGTAGTAGTCATCTGTAATATGGATATCATGACGTTGGTAGTAACGTTTACCTGCCCATATTGTAGATGAACCTAGTACGCCGCTTGCTTTACCGTAGGCTTCACGGAATGCTGGAACCATATCTTCATTAGCGGTCCAATCGCCTTTTTCTTCACCGTTACCGTAAGCAACTAGTGTGTGAACAGAAAATTTAATGCCATTGTCATCATATACATTTTGGCCAAGTATAAGTTCGCCATATGTATCATTTTCATTACCAAGACGACCAACTTTGTCTTTATTTGAAGTGATCATGCCGCCATCTGCAGATGCGCCAACATTTGAACGCATGTAACCGTTAAAATCTACCGCTGATGCGCTAGCTGATAACAATGCAACTGCTACCGCAGCCGAAAGAGTTTTAAATTTCATAGTTATTCCTTAATTTAATTTAATTTCCATTATTTATTTTATTTTATAATCCATCACCCTAAGGGTGAGTTAGTTGGCGATTACAACTAAAGCTGTAATTGAAGTTCCAATTAACTTGGCGGGCATTATAAGGGGCTTACTTTAATAATGGCTACGATGTAGGTCACACTTTTATCATGAGTGTTTTTTTTTAGGGAACTTTTATGC
>JABXKR010000200.1 GCA_013619145.1 Psychromonas sp.
AATAGATAGTTTGCAAGTTGGTTAAGTTTTATGCGCCTATTGACAGCTGTTTGTTTGCTGGTTGGTAACTATGGCTTGCTGAATTTTATGGTCGGGTTGGTTTTCTTCCTGGAGACAATACAGCCGCACAATATCTTTACAAAGTGCCCATTAGTTTTAGAAAAATTTGGTACAATAGAAAAGCAGATATGAAGTTTAAATTAAAGGATTAGACGTAGGATAGAGACCAGAAATGATTAATAAAATATCTAAATGGGTAAAACTTGGAGGTTTCACTTTAGCCATGTTAGCCGGTTGTGTGAATGCAGTCGGTCTATTGGGGTTTAGTCATCAAGCTGTATCACATGTTACAGGGACCTCTTCATTATTGAGTTTAGCTATCGTTAATAATGATTTTTCAGTCGCTTTGCACCTGTTTTTTATTTTAGTCAGTTTTATATTTGGCGCAATATTAAGTGGTTTTTTAATTGAAACAACCGCTTTTAAAGTAGGTAAAAGATATGGTTTTGCTTTATTTATCGAGGGGATATTTATATATCTGGCGATGCATTATTTAAATAATAATTCACATATGGGACATTATTGGGTGTCTGCGGCGTGTGGTTTACAAAATGCGATGATTTCTACCTATAGCGGTGCACTGATAAGAACAACTCATATGTCAGGATTATTTACTGATATAGGGGTTATGATAGGCAGTTATTTTCGAGGTCATCAGGTAGACAGTAAAAGATTAAAGCTGTACCTACTGTTAATATTCGGTTTTATGTTTGGAAGTGCCATCGGCTCCATTATTTATAAAATATATGGATTTACAGCACTAATATTTCCTTCTTTATTTTCAATATCGTTAGCTATTATTTACTGGGTATATTTATATAAACGCCATAAAGCAAAAAAGGAAAGTGCTTAACTAAACACTTTCCTTTTTTATCAGATTGCCTGCTAAGAATTTATAAACAAACCGGTTTTAAATAGGTAAATAACTCTTTGGCTGCTTTTGCTGGTTTTTCCTGTTTTTTCTCTTTATTTGCCTGACGCACTAATTGACGTAACTTTTGACGTTCAAGTTGCGGAAACTGTTCTAACAACTCATTAATTTTAGGATCACCCTGTTCAATCAGCTCATCACGCAATAATTCTAACTTTTGCGATGCGTGTGTTAGTTGCTGATGTTTATTATTAAGTTTATCAAGGGCTGCTGAAATTGCGTCAACATCTTCATTGCGCAGCACTTTACCAATATATTGTATTTGGCGGCGCAGCGCTTCATGTTTGCCGATAATTTTATGTGCAACAGAAATTGCATGGAAAAGAGATTCGCTCCCAGGAATTTTTGCCAACTGTTTGTTGTTTAAATCAACCAACTGGCGGCCAATCAATTTTAACACTTCTGCGTCACGTTTGATTTGTGATTTACTGATCTCATCTTCAGCAACTTGTTCGACTTTTTTATTCATAGGGTTCTTTTCTATTACAATTTTAAGGGATATAGCCAAACCACCTGCAGGTGCTCAATTCGCATTTGCAGGCAGTGTGTGCATAATTGCACACATCATAACATCTTCAGAAGAAGCTTGCCTTAAAGCATGTTATTCTTTGCCTCTCAAAATTTTTTTTATCCCAGCGGTGTATTACTTATGATTGAACAGAAAAAACAACTCGAAGATGCAGTTAATGAAGCGTTAACTATTGCCAAACAGTTAGGCGTAGACCAAGCGGAAGTTGCATTAGGTAAAACATCGGGTATTTCTGTTAATACACGCTTAGGTGAAGTTGAGAACATCGAATTTAATAACGATGGTGCAATGGGGATCAGTGTTTACGTTAATCAATGTAAGGGCAGTGCTTCTACTGCAGATTTAAGTTCAGAGGCGATTGAGTCGACAGTTAAAGCCGCTGTTGATATCGCTAAATATACCTGTAAAGACAGCTTTGCCGGTTTATTAGATAAAAGCTGCCTGGAAGATAACCCATTAGATTTAGATCTTTACCATCCAAGTAAACACAGTACTGAAGAGCTATTAGCGATTGCAAAAGAGTGTGAAGATATTGCGCTTGCCAGTGATCCGCGCATTGTTAACTCCGATGGTGCAGAGGTAAATAGTCATTCAAGCATCAAAGTCTATGGTAATACCCACGGTTTTTTACACAGTTATGCAAGCAGTCGCCATAGTTTAAGCTGCATGTTAATAGGTCAGAAAGATGACGAGATGCAGCGTGATTATAGCTATACAAGTGCGCGTGATATGGATGATCTGTTTACTGCTAAATGGGTCGCAGATGATGCGGTAAAACGTACCGTTAGACGTTTAGGTGCGACTAAAATAAAAACCCAACAGGTGCCGGTTATTTTTGCACCTGAGGTAGCCTGTAGTTTATTCGGGCATTTAGTTGGCGCAATTAGCGGCACCAGCTTATATAAAAAATCGAGTTTTTTACTGGATAGTTTAGATACGCAAATATTTCCTGATTGGATGGAAATTTCTGAGAAACCGCATCTTCGTAAAGGCCTTGCCAGTTCGCCTTATGACCAGGAGGGCGGTAAAACAATAGCGCGTAATATTATCGAAAATGGTGTATTACAAACTTATCTATTAACAGGTTATGCAGCGCGAAAATTAAATATGCACAGCACAGGGCATACTGGCGGCATTCATAACTGGTTTGTAAAAACAGGCGGTTTAGATCTGGCCGGATTATTTAAAGAGATGGGCACAGGTTTATTTGTTACAGAATTAATGGGACAAGGCGTTAATATGGTGACCGGTGATTATTCACGCGGTGCATCAGGTTTCTGGATTGAAAATGGTGTGATTGCTTACCCTGTACATGAAATTACTATTGCCGGTAATTTAAAAGAGATGTTTATGGATATTGCCGCTATTGCAGATGATATTGATCCGCGTAGCAGTCTTAAAACAGGCTCTATTTTAATCAAAAAGATGAAAATTGCAGGTGAGTAGTGAAGATCCGCTAGTCAGTCCAACTAAGATGCAGCTCTATTTTAATCAAAAAGATGAA
>JABXKR010000017.1 GCA_013619145.1 Psychromonas sp.
GAACAGTGAATTTTAACAGGTGGTAGAGCCAGTTCAGCTGAAATTTCAGTATTGGTAATCGCACTCGCTTGATCAAGTGTTTTACCTTTTACCCACTCTGTCACTAATGAACTTGATGCAATCGCGCTACCGCAACCGTATGTTTTGAATTTTGCATCTTCAATCACACCGTTATCATCAATTTTAAGTTGCAGCTTCATCACATCACCACATGCTGGTGCGCCGACCATACCCGTTGCAACATTTTTATCATCTTTATCAAATGAACCTACGTTACGTGGATGTTCGTAATGGTCGATTACTTTTTCGCTATAAGCCATGATCTTAATCCTTTTAATCTTTTATCTATTGTTAAATACGTAAAATTTCAATCGAATAACACTAATTAGTGATGAGACCACTCAATGCTGCTGATATCGATCCCCTCTTTGTACATATCCCAATTAATGAAGGGACATATTAATGTCACCTGTAAAACATTAATTAGTGGTGAGACCAGTCAATGCTACTGATATCGATCCCCTCTTTGTACATATCCCAATTAATGAAGGGACATATTAATGTCACCTGTAAAACATTAATTAGTGATGAGACCAGTCAATGCTACTGATATCGATACCCTCTTTGTACATATCCCAAAGCGGGGACATTTCACGTAAACGCCCAATATTTTTACGAATAATTTTAATTGCGTAATCAATCTCTTCTTCGGTTGTAAAACGGCCGAGACTAAAACGGATTGAGCTATGTGCTAATTCATCATCACGACCAATTGCACGTAAAACATAAGAAGGTTCAAGACTTGCTGAAGTACAAGCACTGCCTGATGAAACCGCTAAATCCTTTAATGCCATAACCAGTGACTCACCTTCAACATAGTTAAAGCTGATATTGATATTACCAGCGACACGGTGTTCCATAGAGCCATTCACATAAACTTCTTCCATATCACTTACGCCCTCTAATAAACGAGTACGTAAAGCTAGAAGACGTTCATTTTCAGAAGCCATCTCTTCTTTAGCGATACGGAAAGCTTCACCCATTGCAGCAATTTGATGGGTTGCTAATGTTCCACTGCGCATGCCGCGTTCGTGTCCGCCACCATGCATTTGCGCTTCTAAACGGATGCGCGGTTTACGACGAACATATAAAGCGCCAATACCTTTTGGACCGTAAACTTTGTGCGCAGAGAAAGAGATCAAATCGATTTTCATTGTTTGTACATCAATATCAACTTTACCGGCACTTTGCGCTGCATCTACATGTAAAATTGTTTTATTCGCACGGCATAATTCACCAAATGCGGCAATATCTTGAATCACGCCAATTTCATTATTAACATGCATTAAACTCACAAGAATCGTATCTTCGCGCAAAGCCTCTTTTAACTGCTCGGGTGTAACGATGCCATCAGTTTGCGGGTCAAGGTAAGTAACTTCATAACCTTCTCGCTCTAATTGACGACATGTATCTAAAACAGCTTTATGCTCTGTTTTAGCGGTAATAATATGTTTACCTCTTTTACCGTAAAAGTGTGCAGCACCTTTAATAGCAAGGTTATCAGACTCTGTTGCCCCCGAAGTGAAAACAATTTCACGCGGATCGGCATTAATTAGATCTGCAACTTGTTCTCGTGCGATATCAACCGCTTCTTCAGCCTGCCAACCAAAACGATGCGAACGGGATGCGGGATTACCAAACTCACCGTCCATTGTTAAAAACTGCATCATTTTCTCTGCAACTCGTGGATCAACCGGTGTGGTTGCAGAGTAATCAAGATAAATAGGTAATTTCATTTTTGTCTCCACTGCCAAACATTAAATTTACTGTGATTTAACGTTAAGTTGAGCAGTTTGATTATATTTATTATTTTGAATTTCAGAAATATGTTGTACATGATCTGATGACATTAGCTCTTCAAGGGTAATATTATCTAAAAAGGTAGTAATGCGATCACTTAGTTGCGCCCACAACGAATGCGTTAAACATTGTGTACCATCTTCAGTACAGCCGCCATTACCAGAGCATTTTCTAATATTTACTGACTCATTGACAGCATCAATAATCATTGCCACTGAAATTTCACTACGCGCTTTACCTAGCTTGTAACCGCCTCCGGGTCCACGCACACTGCTGACTAACTCTTTTTTGCGCAATTTAGAGAACAGTTGCTCTAAGTATGAAAGCGAGATCCCCTGACGCTCAGAAATATCAGCTAACGGTACAGGACCATTGTGTTCTTTAATGGCGACATCTAACATTGCAGTGACCGCATAGCGACCTTTTGAAGTTAATTTCATAATGCTTCACTTATATAGTGGGAAATTGGTAGTTTTCCATGAACTTTATAATATGAAGTATAAATACCTGACAAAATTAGTCAAGTAAAAAACCACAAAGTTTACTAGGCTTTATTTTTTATTCACATCTGATTGTTTTTCAATAACTTCCTTCACCACAGAATCATTGTTAAGCTGTGTATTTGCGGCAACAAGTGATTTTTGGACACTGCTGAAAATGCCACGCCACATACGTAACTCTTTGATTTCCGGACGAGCGCGATTGAAAAAACGACGCAGTTTGCTCATAACCAAACCAGGGTGCGCAGGCACAATAAAGCGTGTATCTGTTAATGTTTGTTCAAGGTGATTAAACATCCCTTCAATCTCATCGCTCAGCGGATACTCTTCTTCCTGCTTTGGATATGCTTTTGACGCTAAAAATGCCATGCGAATTTCATAGCTCAAAGTTTGCACAGCCATCGCTAAATTAAGTGAGCTATAGTCCGGATTGGCAGGAATAAACACATGAAAATGACACTTTTGTAACTCGTCATTGCTCAAGCCGCTATTTTCACGTCCAAACACTAGTGCAATCGGGTATTTCTGACCTTCAACAACTGCTTTTTCACCCATTTCCCGCGGATCTAACATAGGCCAATCTAAAGTACGCGGCCGTGCACTTGCACCAATCACTAAACCGCAATCCGCAATTGCTTCATCTAATGTTGCGCAGACTTTATGGTTTTTTAATACATCTGTCGCGCCAGCTGAAAGTGCAACCGATTTACCATCTATTTCACACTCAGGTTCAACAAGCACCAGATTAGACAGCCCCATTGTTTTCATCGCCCTTGCTGCACTGCCAATGTTTCCAGGGTGGGAGGTACCAATAAGTATGATGCGTACATTATCTAGCATTTGTGTTCCTTATGTTTGAGCTGAAATTTAAGAGCACAAAGTTTAGCATTAATTGAAATACAAAAAAATAGAACTCTATACCCAAACTACTTGAAGATGCATCTTCAGGTAATTGGGTATAAGCCCCCCTGAAATAGATTGCCGGCAGATTTAACTATTAATCAATTTAAATATTTGCAGAATTATGTGATCTCTGTATAATTTTGCGCCGAAGGAATCTCCCTTCAATGTTCTTTTAAAATCTAATGGTGATCCAATGCATCCAATGTTAAATATTGCGATTCGTGCTGCCCGCAATGCAGGCAAAGTAATTGTTAAAGGCTTCGAAAATCTAGAATCAGTTGAAGTTGAAGAAAAATCGTTAAATGATTATGTCAGCAGCGTTGATAAAGAAGCTGAACTTGCAATCATTGGTACTTTGCGTAAATCTTACCCGGACCACAGCATTATTGCTGAAGAGTCAGGTATTGATGAAGGTAAGGACAAGGATTACCAATGGATTATTGATCCTCTTGATGGAACAACAAACTTTATTCACGGCATCCCGCATTTTGCCGTATCAATTGCATTAAAAATTAAAGGCCGTTCAGAAATCGGTATCGTTTTTGATCCAATTCGTAATGAGCTATTCTCTGCAGTTAAAGGTCAAAGCGCTCAAATTAACGGTTACCGTACTCGTACTAACAGCGTACCAAAACTGCCAGGTACCCTGCTGGCGACAGGTTTCCCATTCAAACAAAAACACCACACAGAAACATACCTGAATATCTTTAAAGATTTCTTTATGGATGTTGCTGATATGCGTCGTAGCGGCTCTGCGGCACTTGATCTTGCTTATGTAGCAGCGGGACGTATGGATGGTTTCTGGGAGTTTGGTTTAAAACCTTGGGATATCGCAGCCGGTGAATTACTGCTTAAAGAATCTGGCGCTATTATGACCGATTTTAACGGCGGAAACGATTACATGAAATCAGGTAACGTTGTAGCGGCTAATCCAAAATTATTAAAAGAGATGTTAAGCGTTATTCGTAAACACAACGTTTAATCTTCTTCTAAATAACACTCTTTCTTAAACGCAAATACTCTCAGTATTTGCGTTTTTTTATGCCTGCATTTTTAACAAACAAAAAAATCCCCCATTCATTACTGCCGATTTCCTTTACTGGATAAAAACGCCCTTCCTTGCTCGTGCGATATTTGCTCGGTAACGGTTATTTACTGAACAATTAATGTTAATTATTGTGATATAAGTGATTATTTTTTAAGCGACAAAAATCATCAGCCATGTATCATCCTGTTCATCTCTTTGCATTGTCAATTACATATATAAATATGGTCATGCGCTCGAGATTAAAGAAACGGTGCTTAGGCATCTTTGGGCAGGAGCCAATTTTTATAGGTTGCAATGACAAATATCAGTCATAGATTAATACGATCTATTCTGACTTCTGCAATTTTTAAATATCAAAATCGCACTATGTTGCCTAACAAGCAATGTGCGTTGAAAGGATTCAATAATGAAGAAGATATTAACCATAGCTTTGGTGATGACTTCTATCTCTGCGCAAGCAGAAATAGCCGCCACCCATATCTACCACAATCATATGCCGAATTTTTGGCCATTTTATGATGTTAGTGAGTACGATGCACAGCCAGTCGGTTCGCCAGTACGCTACGCCTACGATGGCCAAGTGATTAATTTAAAGAACAACCCGCCAGCAAATTACACCTTTTATATTCCTGATAGTGGCGCACCTATGCCACATGATGATCTGGTCTCTTATTATTCTCACCATGCTAAAACAGGGGCTTATTTGACCTGGCCAATGATAACGGCCAACAATAATAAATCCAACCATCCACTAAGCCAAACACACGTTACCATGTCCGCTTCCGTAATTAACAATGTGCAAAGTTTTGCCGAGCTCGGAAATTTAGGCGGCTATAGTTTAGGCTGGGGGAATTACTGGAAAGACACGCAAACAAATACTAAAACAAGCAATGGTTATAACGCACTCGATACCATTCATTTCTCGGGTCACCATACTATGGGGCCACTGGTGGGTAATGAATATTTTGTAAAAGATTTAATTTATCATAACGTAACACTCGCACAAGATTACTTTTTGGGCGATTCATTTAAATCTTCAAAGGGGTTCTTTCCTACCGAACTGGGGTTTTCTGAACGAATTATTCCGGCGTTAACAAAATTAGGCATTGAATGGTCTGTGCTGGGTAATGTCCATTATTCTCGTACATTACGCGATTATCCTTACCTTAATGACCCGGGTAAAGATACGCTTATATCCCCTCCTAACCGTGCTGATCTACAAAACGAAAGTAACCTAGGTGACTGGGTTGAGTTACATATGTTTAATGAGCAGCAGACAACTTTTAACAAATTCCCGTTTGCTTCAATTCCGCACTGGGTTCAATATATCGATCCGGAAACGGGTGAAGAACACAATATTGCAGGCATTCCTGTTGAGCAAGCTAGCTCTTGGGAAGAAGGCTATCAAGGTAGTGTTACTGCCGCTGCTTTAAAACCTTTTGAAGGTGACGCTGGATCGCTTGGTCGTAAACAATACTTTGTTATTGCCCATGATGGCGATAATTCAGGTGGTCGTGCAGGTGATTTAGGTACTTGGTTAGCTTCTGGTAATACCACTTATCCTGACAATGGTGTGACGGGGATGGGAGTAGATGAATATCTACGTGCTAATCCAATTCCTGCTAACGACATAGTTCACGTGCAAGATGGCTCATGGATAGACACGCGCGATTCATCTGCTGATCCGACATGGTATCACTGGCATATACCAATGGGTGTATGGAATACGCAAATGAGTGCTTTCAATACAGCTAACGGCACAGACTTTGCTGCAACACGCACCCATATGGTTTCATTAGAGCTGGGATATCATTATTTAGAGCGTAACTTCGCACTGCTACAGGCCGCTGAGAATTACGCCAAAACAGCAGAGCAAATTTGGTTAGATGAAAACCCAAATTATTGGAAACCGACCAGCACACGCGATCAGCAAGTAACATATCAAGGTAATCAGCTTAATCCTTGGATGATGTCTTACCCTGTTAAAGGCGATGAAAACAATAACTATGCGGGCGGTGCAAACCCTGCAGAGCTTAGCTGGTACTTCCTGCTTGCGTCAATTGATTCCGGGTTTGGTTATTATGATGAAAATGTTGATGATGGTGTGAAACCTACGGTTTCATTTAACCAGTCATTAAACTTTTCCATGCCTTATGTTGAATCTCAACTCGGCAAAGATAAAACAGGTCCTTCTGTATGGTGGCCACAGCGTTATCCATATAATCCAGGTAGTGCAAACAGCAGTAAAGCGGAAGGTTGGGCAACCATCTATGCAGATACTAAATTCGCAATTTACACTTATGCATATGATGTAAGTGGTATTACCGATCTGCAATTGAAAGTACGTGTTCACAAAAACAAGCGAGCCGATGCAACGGATAAAACCTTTAAACTTTATAACCCAGCTGCGCACAGTTCAGATGCGAATGTTGATCCTTCACGTGTCGGCGCTTGGGAAAGTGTAACGATGAAAGTCCGAGATTTAACACCGGATATGAATGGTGTTGCGTGGCAACCGTCTGGTAAAGCAATGTTTAATGTAGTCCCCGCTAAAAAAATTGGGGATATGTATTACAGCTACCTTGATAAATACCAAGATCAACTATTGGATTATTATGTGCAAGCAACTGATAGCAAAGGTAATGTGACACGCAGTGATATTCAGCAGGTTTATGTGGGCACAGGTCGCTTTAAAAATGAAGCGGGTAAAATTGTTGAAGATATCAATGGTGACATTGCGGGAGAAAAAGTTTTCTTTACCGATAGTGTCGTACCTGGAAACAAAAGCCCGATTGCTGTAATAACGCCAAACAGCCAAGAAGTTGAAGCAGGCACCGTCGTTACATTAAGCGCTGCTGATTCAAGTGATGAAGATGGCAGTATTGTTAGTTATGCTTGGAGTACAGGTGAAACCAGCGTCAGCATTAATGTAACCGTTAATAAGAAAAGCACTTACACTGTTACTGTGACTGATGATAAAGGCGCTTCTAGAACGGCGAGCGTGACTTTAAAAATAATTGGAGAAACTGTTAGTTCAACGGTTTATTACAAAGATACGAATAGCTGGGGTAAGGTTTGCTTGCATTATACGATCGATGGCACAGTGACATGGACTGTTGCACCGGGTGTGGAAATGCTGAGTTTAGGCAATAATTGGTACACCTATACTGTTGATCTTGATGAAGATAATAAACTTGAGTTTGCCACTAATAACTGTGCCGGTGCATGGGATAATAATGGTGATCAAAACTATTCAGTCAGCGATGGCATTTGGCAGTTTAATACAGGTGGGGTTACAGCAGGAATACCTGATGAACTTAGCGGCAACCAAAAACCGATCGCGTATATAGATCAAAGTAGTCAGACTGTGGCAAAAGGTACGATGCTAACACTTAACGCTTCGGGATCAAGTGATAGTGATGGTTCAATTGTCAGTTATAACTGGAGTACGGGCGACATTGGTTTAACTCTGCTGGTTATTGTCAATGAAACACAAACTATTACACTCACTGTTACCGATAATGAAGGCGCGACAAATACAACCACAATAACCCTGACGGTTGCACCAAATATAGCGCCTGTTGCTACAATAACACCTGCAAGCCAAACGGTTAAGCAAGGCACGGTTGTAAGTTTAAGTGCTGCTAATTCTAGCGATCAGGACGGCTCTATCGATAGTTACCTATGGAGCAATGGTGAAACTACTGCTTCAATTGATGTAACAGTTGATGTAACAACAACCCTAAGTGTCACGGTCAAAGATAACGAAGGAGCGACAGCCTCTGCGGAAGTTATTTTAACCGTCGATACTGGAGGCAACGCAAAGAATTTTGCACAGTTATACTTTAGGGGCACAGCAAACAGCTGGGTGGCAAGTGCAATGACATTAGTTGCAGATAATACTTGGCAGATAACGGTCGACTTTGATGGTCAGTCACAACAACGCTTTAAGTTTGATGTCAATGGAGACTGGCAGATCAACTACGGCGACAGTAACAATGATGCCGTTTTAGAGCAAGCTGGCGCTGATATATACACAAGCATTTCCGGTACTTATCGGATTGAAGTAAACGATTTGACCCTAGCTTATAAGATGGTTAAGATCGGTGACGACAATCCAGAAACAGCTAAAAACTTTGAGCAGTTGTACTTTCGAGGTACTCCTAATAATTGGGGTGCCAGTGCAATGACTTTAGTCTCTGATAATGTTTGGCAAATCACGGCGGACTTTGATGGCCAAGACGAGCAACGCTTTAAGTTTGATGTAAATGGAGATTGGTCGAACAATTATGGTGATAACAATAATGATGGAATCTTAGAACAAGCTGGTGACGATATTTATAGTACGCTATCAGGAAGTTATGTGATTCAAGTGAATGATTCAACGTTCACTTATAGCATTATGGGTGTGTCGTCTAACTAAGCAGAAAACTAATCGAGAATATTCATTACTTTTCGAGTTACTTTTAAACCAGATCTATTTATTAATAGTGTTTTACATGTTGATAAGTAGGTCTGAAACAGTTTATTCTTGATGATTTTCATCTCAGCCTCTTCTATTAAAAGCTCAAAATGATCCTTTTCGTTTGCCAAAGAATCATCTAATAATCGTCCCTTCTATTCTTTTAGTTTCAATTTATTACTTAATAATGCAGATCAAGGCTATTGTACTTTCTCTGTATTTAAAATTTTATTATTTGCAGGTAAATAGTGTGATAGTAAAACTGATAATGAAGTTTGCTTATTTATAGCGGCGTAGATTTTGTAGATAGTAAATATAATAACAGAGCATCTAGCCTTGATTGGTCAGGGCAATATCTGTCGCAGTTTATTAAATAAGCTTGTTAGCAGGTGATTTTCTGAGAGGACAAAACCACCAAGAATCTAGTCTAGTAAGTGATTTTTTGAATTATTCAAAACTGACTTGAACACGATTTCATAATTTCCTGTGATTATAATATTTAACTCTGTAAGAAGGGATGGGGTTATGTGGATATTAAAAATAAGTTAATAACCGTTATTACAAACAAAAAAAAAAGGCTGTTTTTCAAAACAGCCTCCTTAATATTGTTGCATCAGTACTTAGTAAATTAAGCTAATTTACCGTGACACTGTTTGAACTTTTTACCTGAACCACATGGGCAAGGTTCATTACGACCCACTTTGCGATCCTGACGAACAAAGGTCTCATGGCCACTTTCATCACCTTCGCTTACTTCACCATTAGCAGCTTGAGCATGTTGCATCTCGATTTTTGCTCTTGCTTCAGCCTGACGGCGTTGCTCTGCGATTTCATCAACTTCTTCTTTAGTTTGCACTTGCACTTTAGAAAGAATCGTCACCACATCATGTTTCAAGTTTTCAAGCATCTCTAAGAACATCTCAAAAGATTCACGCTTGTATTCCTGCTTAGGATCTTTTTGTGCGTAACCACGTAAGTGGATACCTTGACGCAGATGATCCATTGAAGAGAGATGATCTTTCCACAATGTATCAATAGTTTGTAACATTACTGACTTTTCAAAACCGGCAATAATTGTTTGACCCACTTGCTCTTTTTTAGCTGTGTAGAGCTCTTTTGCATGGTTAAGGATATTCTCACGAATTGTTTCTTCCTGCAGGTTAGGCTCTTCAACTAACCACTGTTGCACAGGTAATTCAATTAAGAAGTCAGACTTTAAGCGCCGCTCTAATCCTTCTAAGTCCCATTGCTCTGTTAATGAGTGTTGAGGCACATATTCATCAACACAGCTGTTAAAGACATCATCCCAAATGTTATTAATTGTTTCGCTGATCTCTTCACTGTCCATTACACCATTACGCTGCTCATAAATGACTTTACGCTGGTCATTCGCAACATCATCAAAATCAAGTAGTGATTTACGCATATCGAAGTTACGACCTTCAACTTTACGCTGTGCATTTTCAATCGCACGTGTAACCCAAGGATGCTCAATCGCTTCACCATTTTCCATACCTAACTTTTTCATCATATTAGATACTTTTTCTGATGCAAAAATACGCATCAGTGAATCTTGCATTGATAAATAGAAACGACTTTCACCTGCATCACCTTGGCGTCCAGAACGACCACGCAGTTGATTATCAATACGGCGTGACTCATGACGCTCCGTACCGACAATATATAAACCGCCCGCATCAAGCACCATTTTATGCTCTGCTTTCCAAGTTTCTGTTTCCGCTTCGATCTGCTGTGGTGTTAGTTCACCTAACTTTTCAAGACGTGCCTGTAAATTACCACCTAATACGATATCGGTACCACGACCAGCCATATTCGTTGCAATGGTAACTGAGCCTAATGCGCCAGCTTGCGCAACAATATCCGCTTCTTTTTCATGGAATTTAGCATTTAACACGCTGTGTTTGATATTTTCTTTATGCATTAATTCTGATAACAGTTCCGAGTTTTCAATCGAAACCGTACCGACCAGAACAGGTTGACGGCGCTCTAAACGTGTTTTGATATCAGCGATAATAGCATGATATTTTTCTTCCTCGGTTAGATAAACTAAATCACCATTATCGATACGAACCATAGGTTTATTGGTTGGCACAACAATGGTTTCTAAGCCGTAAATAGATTGAAACTCAAATGCTTCAGTATCTGCAGTACCTGTCATACCCGCTAATTTTTCATATAAACGGAAGAAGTTTTGGAAAGTAATGGAAGCTAAGGTTTGGTTCTCATTTTGAATGTTAACCCCCTCTTTTGCTTCAACCGCCTGGTGCAGACCTTCAGACCAGCGACGACCAGGCATTGTACGGCCAGTATGCTCATCAACAATAACCACTTCACCTTTATCATTAACGATATAATCAACATCTTTTTCAAATAAAGTGTGTGCACGCAGTGCTGCATTTACATGGTGCAGTAAACTGATGCTTAAAGCTGAATATAGTGATTGGTTTTCATCAAGCAAACCACGCTCTTGTAAAATACGCTCAACTTTCTCTTGACCGCGCTCCGTTAATAAAACCTGTCTACTTTTTTCATCAACGGTGTAATCACCCTCACCCGTGTATTCTTCAGTATCTTCTTGATCCTGTAGGGTTAACATCGGAATAACAGTGTTTAATTTAGTATAAAGTGTTGCATCACCATCAGTTGGACCTGAAATAATCAGTGGTGTTCTTGCTTCGTCAATTAAGATCGAGTCAACTTCATCGACAATCGCATAATGAAGCGGGCGCATAACACGCTGCTGTGCTTCAAATGCCATATTGTCACGTAAATAATCGAAACCAAATTCGTTATTTGTGCCGTAAGTAACATCAGCGGCGTAAGCAGCGCGTTTTTCTTCTGCTTGCATACCGGATAAATTAATACCGACCGTCAAACCTAAGAATTCAAATAGCTGTGCATTCCACTCTGCATCACGACGAGCCAAGTAATCATTGACGGTAATAACGTGCACACCTTTTCCCGTTAATGCATTTAAGTATGCCGGCAGGGTTGCTGTTAATGTTTTACCTTCACCAGTACGCATTTCAGCAATTTTATTTTCATTTAAAATTATGCCGCCAATTAATTGTACATCAAAAGGACGCATAGCAAATACACGCTCAGATGCGCTACGTACAACTGCAAATGCTTCAACAAGAATAGAATCTAAGCTTTCGCCTGATGCGATACGTTCTTTGAATTCAGCTGTTTTAGCTTTTAGTTCCGTATCTGAAAGAGCTTGTATTTGTGGCTCTAATTTATTAATTTCATCAACTACTTTACGTAGTTTTTTTAAGTAACGGTCATTACGACTGCCTATTATTTTTGTTATTAGCTGTGTGATCATTTTGCTTTTCTCGTAGTGTAAAAATCAGTTAAAATTAATTATTGTTTGAATATATTTTTTATTAACCCGCTTTACGTTGAATGTAATAATTAGGATTAATTTGTTTACCATTTTTTAAAACTTCGTAATGTACATGCGGCCCTGTTGAACGACCAGTACTCCCCATAACTGCGACTTTCTGCCCTTTTGTAACAATATCTCCAACAGAAACATTTAATGATTTAGCATGTGCATAACGTGTTACCAGGCCATTGCCATGCTGTATTTCAACCATCAAACCGTAGCCGCCTCTTTTTCCTGACTCAGTAACAAGCCCCGCAGCGGTTGATATAATTGGCATTCCCGTAAAACCTGCGATATCAACACCTTTATGTCGCGTTAATCGCCCTGAAAAGGGATCTTTACGCGTACCAAAAGGAGATGATAACCATGACCCTTTTCCCTTTATTGGTCGTCCGGAAATATACAGCTGATCAACTAGATGGCGATTGTTTAATGCAATTTCAAGTTGAATTAATTGCTTCTGCCTTTTTTTTAGATGTTCATCAAGGTTTTCAATATGATTTAACAAGCCAGAAAATTGAAAATCGGTGCTGCTTTCCTGCATATCAATACCACCGATTGGCAGTGCGGAGTCAAAATCAAACTCTTTTTTAGGCAAGTTAGATTTTTCAACAACGCGTTCACCTAATGCATTTAAGCGATTCATCTGCGCCTGCAAATTGCCAACTTTATTAGCAAGCACGATCAATTTTTCAACACTTTGTGCTTTAATAAGTTGCAGGTATTGATCTTTACTGATATCTCTATCATGCAAAGAGGTTATTTTAAATTGATTTAACTGACTTTGATAATGAGCTTGTATAAACCAAGCGCAAGCTATTAACAAAGTGGCAAATAGAAGAGACATAAATAGAAATTTATTTTTTGTAAGCGAAAACGAATGTTCTGTTTCCTCCCTTGAATAGATAACCGTTATACTCATAATTCTGAATTCACTGTTGATAAAATTAATGAATAGAACCCGACAACCCAAACCCGTTTCTTTGCTATTGAAGAAAAGTGGTTTACAGCATGATGCGACCCTAATCACGAAGCTGGATAGTTTACTACAAAGCTATTTGAAACAACATAATATCCAAGGCTGCAGGATAGGAAATTTACAAAATGGGAGCTTGCTTATAGAAATCCCTGATGCAACCTGGCTGATACGCTTGAAATTTATGCAAAGTGAACTACTTACTCTATTACGACAGCAAGTTCCAGGACTGCTAAATATTAAAATAAAAGTAAATCCAACATTAAAACAGGTAACTGCCAAGCCGAAGAACAGCCAGAAAAAGGTGATTAAACGTGCCAGTAAAATGTCTAACGATGTCGCACAGTCATTTTTAGCATTAGCTGATGATGCGGATCCCGCTCTGCAAGCTGCTCTGCGCTCATTGGCAAAATATGCAAAAAAAGAGTAAAAAAAGAGAGCATTAAAGCTCCCTTTCTATTATTAATAAATAAAACTAATGAGTTAGTTTGAATGTAACATGCTGTTTAGTTCAACAGCACTTTTATTCGCCAAACATTCAATTTGACCTGTCATTGAGTTACGACGGAAAAGCAGATCATCTTTATTTGCCAATTCACGCGCTTTTGCAAATCCAGCTTCTTTGCCTTCTTTATCAAGTAGCTTGATTTTCGAGCCAGCAGTTACATATAAGCCGGATTCAATCGTACAACGGTTACCTAGTGGGATGCCAAGGCCCGCATTTGCGCCTAATAAGCTATTTTCCCCAATCGCAATAACCATTTTACCGCCACCGCTTAATGTGCCCATGATAGATGCACCACCACCGATATCACTGCCTTCACCAACCATAACTCCTGCAGAGATACGACCTTCAACCATGCTTACACCTGTTGTGCCTGCATTAAAGTTAATAAAACCTTCATGCATCACTGTTGTGCCTTCACCAACATGCGCACCTAAGCGCACACGTGAAGTATCAGCAATACGCACACCTGCCGGTACAATGTAATCAACCATTTTCGGGAATTTATCAACACAATCAACGATGATAGTTTCACCATTTAAACGTGCTGCAATCTGACGATCAGCAAGCTCTGGTAAATCAATCGCGCCTTTGTTTGTCCATGCAATATTGTGCAGCACGCCAAAAATACCATCTAATACTAAACCGTGTGGTTTAACTAAACGATGCGAGATAAGTTGTAATTTAAGGTAACCTTGTGCAACACTTTTAGGTGCTTCATCTGTCGCTAAAATAACTAATACAAGTGGTTGAGTAGATTTAGCGGCTGCTGTTGCAAAATCAGCATTTGCAGTTTCATTTGCTCCGTTAAAAGCTCCAGCCAGTTGTTCTGCTAATTCAGAACTGATTTCAATCTCTTGATTGCCTTTCTCATAACCCACTAAAGCAGCAATTACAGCAACAAGATCCTCACTTGGATTTAATAGAGGATTAGGAAAAAATGCTTCAATAATTTTCTGGTCACGGTTTTTAGTAGCAGTACCAAAAGCAAGTGCAAATGTAGACATGAATTAAGCTCCGATTTAAAAGTCTAGATAGGGTGTATCGCCAAGGCTCTTAGAAATGCATTTTCAGAGTGCGCTGGTGATATAACACTAAGGTTAAATAAATTTTATTTCGCTCCATAATAAAGAAGCAGATCACAGATTTAAAGAGATAAATACAAAAATAGAGAATTAATTAATCTTACTCTTTTACTTTGTATTGCTGAAAATGGCTAAAACGCAGATATGCTATAAGCAGAAATAACAACTCTAAAAACAGAGTCGAAAGTAATGCTGACACTAACCCCACTATTATCGAGTTCTGGTTCAAGACAATTTCAGCATTATAATTTTCTTTAGTTTCGATCAACAAGGGGCTATCAAGTTCACCAAGTAAAAAATAAAAGCGCGTAATTAATGGACCTTGCAGGGAAGTTTTCTGAGCTTGTAAATAGTTAAAACGATTCAGTAATTTTTCTATCACCAGCGCTTCAGCACTAAATAATAAAACATCACTGTTTTTATGTTTTGTTATCAAGGCTTGCAAATTGCCTGCAAAGTAGAGTTCTGCAAGATCTTGATATTGATTTAATTGATTTTTCGCTTCTAGATAATGCGCATCTAAACGAGCTTCATACTGTTGTAAAAAGCTTGGTAATTGTAAGCCCAATAGTAAGGTCAAAGCAAATAGCAATTTGAGGCTATAACGCTGCAAAAGCTTTATTAGCATTTATTTAAAACCGCGCGATTTACGTAACGTTTCATAAGCCCGTTGAATATCTTGGGCTTTTTCTTTTGCCAGCATCATCATCTCTTCAGGTAAGCCTTTTGATGCTAATTTATCAGGGTGATGTTGACTCATCAGTTTTCGATAAGCACGTTTAATCTCTTTATCTGCGGCACTTTCTTCAATACCAAGTACTTTATAAGAATCTTCGTCGCTTGTTTCTTGTTGCTGACGCTGCTGCCCTTGATGAAAGTGTTGCTGGCCTTCAATCATCTGTAATAAGCGATCTAATTCAAAGCGAGAAAAACCTAAGTGTTCAGCAATACTATATAAGATCTCTTTTTCTTTACTGTGAAGTTCACCATCAGTGTAGGCAACTTGTACTTGGATGCCTAAAAACATCTGTAGCACGTTACGATCACCACGTACCATCTTCGCAAACTCGGATAGTGTTTGCTGAAGTAGGAAATCAGTCTCTTTACCTGAAGCAAATGAAGCTTGGGCTTGAGCACGGGCTTCACCTTGAAGACGCATTTGATCCATATAAGCATTTGCGACTTGAATATCTGCTTGTGTTACCTGCCCTTTTGCTTTGGCAATGTGCCCCATCACTGAAAATGTGCTATCAAAAAATAGTTTTTGCCTTTCCTGACTGCTAATCGTATTTCCAAATAGACCATTTTGCACATTAAAATTAATAGCCGTGGCGCGATCAAAGCGATGACCTAACCAAATACCCAGTAACATGCCAAAAACATGCCCGAACATAAAACCAAAAAAACCGCCGAGTATTTTTCCCCAAATACGCATAACTGTAA
>JABXKR010000065.1 GCA_013619145.1 Psychromonas sp.
GGTGAGCTTTTTGAGGTTAGCCGTGAATTAGACGAGCTTTTAGAAACTGAAAACACGCTTGCGGTCACTAATAGCAAGCTTCTTGAACAGCAAACGCAAATTTCAGAAATTGAGTTTAGACTTGAAAAACTCTGCTCAGAAATCATTACCCATCAAAAAGCTAACAAAGAATATAACAAGAATGCCGCGAAGCACGACAAGTTAACTAAACTGGTTGATATGTTGAGAAGCAAACGTCAGGACTTCATGGCGGCTATCTGGCATGGCATTTTAGCCTCAAGTAGCGCTTTTGTTAATGACGCAACAGGTGGATGGATCACGGCTATCAGTCGTGACGATTCGGGTAATTTTACATTTTCTGAAAATGGCGGAATATTTGTACCCGTTGTAGGAGGCGCGTCAGGCGCTCAGAAGGCGTTTTTGGGTGTAGGGGTTAGAGTTGGGTTAGGACATGCGTTACTTGGCTGTAATATGGCGCTGTTGCTCGATGAACCTACCGAAGCTATGAGCGAAGAGAATGCGGGTTATTTAGCAGATGCACTTTTGGCTTTAGGCGGACAAACATTATTTATTACACATAGAAACACGGAGGCTGTGTCAGCACAGCGAGTTATTAAAATTTAATAAGGATGTTATGATGAACGGACATAATAAAGTAGTTGTAGATAAAAACGTTATTGACCTAGTTATGAAAGCTTCTGGATTAACAGAATACGCTATCACGTATGGTTGTAACACACGCCCATTGTATAACCAAGTTGTTCTCGTGCTTGATAAAGTAGACGAACCTATGAGTGAAGGTGGGATCATCCTTGATGAAGAGTCAGAGCCTAAGTCTTGTGTCGGTACAGTGCTTGCAGTTGGTGACGGTCTTTACAATGCGTCAGGGCTTCTACTGCCGTTAACCGTTAAACGCTTTGATAAGGTTCGCGTGAAAGAAAACTTTGCAGAATCAATGACGTTGCTTGGAACTGAGTATTTTGTGATCCGTGAAACAGATATTATGGCTATTTTACCCTAAGTAGCGCGAATTTAAAAACGCTGTTCTATATATATCAAATAGTTAGGGTATACTTTGGGGGGCAAAATAGAGCCGTAGTGTATGTTTTACCCCTGTTAAGCCTTGTCTATCTAATTCTTGTGATGAATTCTCTCGGATTTGTCACAAGAATTAGGTAATATATCAAAAGCAGGTCTATTCGTTAACAATATCACCCTCATTAACATCTTTAACAAAGCTAACTCCTAGTAAATAAAATAAAGAAATAAAATTTTAATTTTAGATCTATGTTGGGATCTTTTGTTTATATTTAACTTTCCCTTTAACTTTAGGGCCATTTTTTGTGTTTTGAATCAATAGCTTGCGAGCGTGTTGGGGGACAAAATAGAGGAACTTGGGGGACAAAATAGAGGAACTTGGGGGACAAAATAGAGGAACTTGGGGGACAAAAATGAGCGGGATAACTTTTTTGAAATAAGCTGGATAACCTTTGGATCTTTCTGTATGGTGACTGTCTTTTATATTGTCCACCGAATAGGTTGTCCTTATGTCGAAATGCCAAACTGCCACCGTTGTTCATTCTAATAAACTCATTAATGCTTGTTACTCGCTTACGCTGGACGAAATGCGAGTATTAAATTTAGCGCTGACTAAAATAGATAGTCGCAAGAAAAGCTCTGGCGCAATTGATATATTACCAGAAGACTTCGCTAACCTGTACTCATTACCTAAAAAAAACGTTTGGCGTAACTTAGAGAAATCCTTGAGTTCCATCATGAAAAAGCCCATCGTTATATATTATACGAACGGTAAAGGTAAGCTGAAAAAAAGAGAGATTCCGTGGATTGTGTTTAAAGATTCCTACGTAGACCCAAAAGACGGAAGTAAAATCACTATAAGCTTTTCTGATCACATTCTCCCTTATTTATTTGAGTTACAAAAAGATTTTACTTCTGTCAATATTGAGTACGTTGCTCGCTTAAATACTTCCTTTTCATTTAGGCTTTACCAATGGCTAGTGCAAGAGTTTCAATCAAACTATAACGGTAGTTATAACTTGTTAATGACCATTGAAGAGATTAAAAGACAAGCGTGTCTGGAAGGTAATTATACCCTGTTTAAAGATTTTCATCGCAGGGTTATCAAACCCGCTGTGAAAGCCATCAACCATAAAACTAATCTTAGCGTTACTTATGAGATAATTTTAAAATCTAATAAGGCACACGCAATCAGCTTTACCTACATAGACGAGCATGAACGATTATCGAGTGGTGAGGTTTTAGAGTTAGGGGATCAACAGCCTTATCGTCCTCGTTTGCTTCGCAGACCGAAAGTTACTAAAGGTTCTCACGCAGAAGGGGAATGGCAGAAAACAAACCTCAAGCTATTACGTGACTATCAAACAGATTTGAAAACGTGGGACAGCACAGCTAAGTTGACTATGGCTGATTTAAAAAAGCTGATTGAATACTCCCGACTGTTTGACTCTGCTACATATGACGCGGCAGTAAAAGAACTTGAGGAGCGCCAAAGCAAACAGAAGCCGTCTTAGTTGGTTTTCTCAACGGTCACAGTTTCTTCCACTTGAGGCGGGGTGGTTTCGTTGGCTTGTGATTTAGATTGCCCGATCCACAAAGTTATCGAGACTGTAATTACTGCTGTTAAAATTACATTCGGCAAAAAGCTTGCCCGAAGTCTGTTATCGGTTACGTTGGTTTGAATGGTTTTAATGATGGCTGAGTTAACTTCAACTCGGCTATTCAGCATCCCTAAGTGCGAGTTTATTGACTCTAATACGTCCGTTTGCTTTTGGAGCGTTTCTTTTTGCGAGTCTTGATTATTTTCAATAACCGCAAGACGTTCTTCAATTATTTTGCTCACAACAACCTCCGTGTCATTGTCATTAAAAAAAGTCTGGAATTTTCCAGACTTTTTCTGGCAGTCTTAGTTTAGTATAGCGTAATGCTCTCGTAATAGATGGAATTATTACTC
>JABXKR010000021.1 GCA_013619145.1 Psychromonas sp.
GTTATGGAATGGCACGTTTAGCAAAAGGTTTTAATTTCATCACCAGTGAAACTGAATTGAAAAAAGCTATTTCATAACACCCTCAGTTGTAAAAATAACATGTTTCATTACACAGTGCCGTAGGTGTTCCGTGTTTACGCCGCAAATACGGAATTTTTCCGCCTTTCTACAATAGGTAAATCCTATTATAAAATGTAAGCGTTTGATAAACATCGTATAAAAATGTAAGTTTTATTTTTATTATAAATATTTGATGGGCGTCTTTCTTGTGGAAACACGGAATTGTTCCGTCTAATAAGATGTTAACTAAAAAGGATATTCAATGATAGATTTCAATAATAAAGGTTTTTTTAAGCTTAAACAGAACTCAGAATATGCAGATAAAGTAAGTGACTTGCTTTTGGAAGATGAGAGGATAATAGATTCATATAAATCTATGCGTGATGGTGTCGTGTTTACAAGCAAAAGGATAATTGCTGTAAATGTCCAAGGAATTACAGGGAGTAAAAAAGATTTTACATCTTTACCTTACAAAAATATTGTTGCCTATTCTGTTGAGACATCTGGTACATTCGATCTTGATTCAGAACTTGAAATATATTTTTCTGCTGTAGGTCAAGTTAAATTCGAGTTTACAGGTAAGACATCAATCTTAGAAATATCAAAATTAATTTCTAGTTATTTACTGTAAATTCTTCACTTCATACGATGATGATTTTAGCTAACAAGTGCAACCAATCGGACGTTTTAGTCTTGTCACTGTTTTTGCAGAAAGACGCAAAAACACAGCCAATCCCAAACGCAGTTGTCGCAAGCGTTAGCTGTCTTGGAGTATCGCTAAATGAATAGCATCGATTTATTCGTAAAAAACTGGAGTAGTAAAAACTCCATGGTTCCAATAAATAGTCATGATATTGAAGAGCTTGAATCAAAATTAAATGCTTTTTTACCTGACTCATATAAGTATTTGATATCTACATATGGTTTGGTTCACACTCCAAATGTATTAACTAAAATTTGTGATTTAAATTCCGACATTTCTGAAGTACAAGATTTCTTGAGCCTAGAAGATGTTTCTTCTCTATCAAAGCTATATGAAATGAGTGGAATGCCGAAAGGACATATTTTGTTTGCGTCTGATTGTAAGGGAAACATGTTTTGTTTCAAACTTACGGATTGCGTAAGTAAGCAAATAGATTTACCCGTATGGTTTTTCAATCACGATTTGTGTACCGTTAAAAAAGTTTCTAATTCTTTCATCGGTTGGCTAGAGGAGTTTAATGAACTTTAAGACTGCTAACGAGCATTTAAACGGAACAAAAACAGTTGTATATAGATAAGGGTAATTATGAACATTAAAGCCGTGCTTTTCGATCACGATGGAACAATTGCGGATTCAGAACAAGCTCACTTTGAGATGTGGAGAGATGTTCTATATAAATATAATGTTGAACTGTCCCATGAAGAGTACAAAAGCCAGTATGCAGGAATTCCAACCACAACAAACGCTAAAACAATTGTAGAGAATCATTCTCTTGAAGTTGAACCAATAGCACTTGCGTTAGCTAAAGCGGAAATCACAAATGAATATTTGGCTAAGCAGGCTTTTCCTCTTATGAGTGGTGCACTTGAGTCTGTGCGTTATTTCTATGAACAAGGTTTAAAAGTTGGAATTGTCACTGGGGCGGGAAGAGAAGGAGTAAATACCACTCTAAAGAATCACGGATTTGAAAAGTATGTATCTGTAGTTGTTTCTGGTGATGATGTTGAAAACAGTAAGCCTGCGCCTGATTGTTATTTATTGGCTGCAGACAAATTAGGCCTACAGTCATCGGAATGTCTGGCTATTGAAGACACCTATAACGGAAGTCTTTCTGCCATTCGAGCCAATATAAAATGCATCGGCGTCTCTTCATCGCATAGTGTCCGTAATCTGTTTTCCAAAACTGTATACGAATGTAGTGACCTTAATATAGCCACACAATGGATATCACAGAATTTTCAGCTGCAAGCAAGCTGCTAACAAGTTAATCAATAAGGACAAAAACAGTTGGTTATTTTTCCTTCCTCAACAAGTTTAACCAATAATTTTTGTCCGCTTTTTGTGGGTAACACCAAAACTCGGGGGAGTAATTTGGAATATCTTGAACCATTTACAATGGCTGTTTGTTTTATATTTTTCGATGCGCTTTACAAACTGTTTAAGAGTGATTCGCAACGCGTGGTATTTTTTGCAAAATTTAAATGTTTAGGAAACTAGGGGACTTACCATTATCCTGACACAGGGGGCTAACATTTATTACTGCAACTCTTGAGCGTTATGCCTATATTGTCTACAATAGCGCACTTTTTATTTACTACAGGTCACGAACATGAACGACACTAAATCGCTACCAGCTTTACCGGATCGCCTTGCGGGTAATCCACGTAGCCCACATCATGTAGCAGAAATCTTTGAGCACGATATTGGTATTCGGCTCAACGGCAAAGAGCGTTTCGATGTCGAGGAATATTGTATCAGTGAAGGTTGGGTAAAAGTCCCATCGCACAAAGCGTTGGACCGTCGCGGGCAACCGCTTCTGATGACGATAAAAGGAACTGTTGAAGCGTTTTATTGTTAAGACGTATCAATGAAAAACCGATAACTTAGTCAACGGTAATCCCCCTACTGAGTTGGCGAAATAGTTAAGTAGTTTTGCAATGCCACTTACTATCATCGCCCAAAAGGGCCTAGAGAAATTTAGGCCCTATGTATTATCTCATGATGCAGGTTATTTTTTCCTGTCCCCTATTTTAGGCTATCATAGCTTAGCTGATGAATCTGTTGGTAAAATTTCAAATTAATTGACCCAGTTAATGAATGCTTAGTATTACTAGGCAATAAGCATTTTTATAGACCTATTCGTGATGAAGTTGAAAGAATATTTAACAAATAGTGTGCAAAGTTTTGCTTATAACAGGCATTTAAACGGAACAAAAACAGTTGGTTATGTTTCGTGCCTCAACAATTTTAACCAACTATTTTAGTCCGCTTAGCGCGGCGTTATACGTTTATGGAGAATCTCGCAAATGATTGAACAATATTTGAGCGCATTTATTATTGCATTTTTGCCAACTAGGCTTGCCAATAAAGTGTTTGGTAGAACTATGTCACCTATTAAAACAGCTTTTGTGTCGTTTATATTAGTATCAGTTTTGGCCTTGGCTATTAGTTCTCAAACAATGGGGATTTGGGTAGGCTTTATTACTTACATACCTTGTTTAATTGTTTTTTTGTTGGTCGACATATATAAAGCAAAAACAAAAGTGTCTGCTGAAACAAGCGTATAACAAATAAGGATAGGTGTCGCGCAGCCGACACCTTATCTGGTTGTTGAACAAGCCCGTGCCTACTTATTTATAGTAAATTGTGGGATTTGTATTGGTCGATGCTTCGCCTTGTTGTTTTCTTAAGACGAGTTTGGCTGGGATAGGGCTAAGTGTTTAACCTTATCAAGGTGTTAGCGTTTTTTGTTAGCTTCTTATCGGCATTGACTCCTGTTATTTAGTGGCGGCCATTATCCTTATACTATTGCCTTGCAGCTAGGTCAGTCGCGTGATTCCGATACACTTCATTTCATGCTGGCAGCATGGGCAAACTCTTATCGATTTTTTGCTCGGTTTACTCACGGGTGGCGTCCAGTGATAGGTGGTGATAAGTAGTAACTGTATACGCCGTCTTAACTTCTTAGGGGTACCACGCAAGAAACCATAATCACGTACCCGTTGTAATTAAACGGCAAAATATCAGCCTTTAAAGAAACCAAGCCTTTTGGGGGCTGATATTTGATATTGTTAAAATAAAATTTCACCATTAGAAATGGTTTTACAACCCCGTCTACTGCCCATTGATGCCTTTATGCAGTTCCGTTATCACTTTTTGTAACGTGAAATCATAGTATAACTGCTTGGAATTATACTGTTTGGAGAAATTCTTGAAATCGATCTTTGACCAGTTTTTATCGTCAAACAAAATTGAATATTCACCAATATTATCCTGTGTTAAAAGTGTCATCTTGGTTTTCATTCTCATTCCATCGTTTTTTGCAAAATCAAATCCTTTCAGATAGTCATAAACAGCAACCAATGTCCATGCAGCTTCCATAAAATGACCGCCGACTGTGGCCTGTATTTGGCCCTTCTTCACCGCATCCAGTCCTTCGGCTGACCAGTCGATACCGCCAATAACGACATCCTTGCCAAGCGCCAGTTTCATCTCCGTTGCTGCTATTGCCGCACCGATTGCCATACCATCACTGGCAGCCCATACGGCACTAACATCCGGATAGCGAGCTTTGAGTCTCATAAACTTTTTTTCGGCCAATGCTGATTTCCAATTTGCTCTGACTATCTGCTCTAGCTGTGCGTTGGGGAATTCTTTGAGTGCACGTAGTAGACCTTTTTCCCGTTCAATAGAAGCCGATGTGCCGAACGGGCCGCTGATAGCAATAAGGTGGATTTTCCCATCAGGTGCGACTTTACCTTTTTGCAGCAGATATTTCGCCAAGGTATAACCCGCTCCTTCATCGTCTGGCAATATTTCACCTATGTAATACTTGAAATACTGTCTGGGCTCTCCAATGGATTTATCGAGAATGGCGGCATTTTCTATCATTAAGGAGACTTTGGCTTGTTCACAAAGTTTTAAAATTCTATCACCACTATTTTTGACGCTAATGGCGATGATAGCATCGGTTTTGTGGCCATCAGTTAAAAATTTTTCCACCAGTAGATGAGCGCGGATATGGTTGTCGTTTGTTTCAATGATTGAAAGTTCAACCCCTAAGTCATCAGCAGCCGCTTGCATAAAACCAACAACAGGTCCATAGAACATATCATCGACAGTTCGTGGAATGACATAGCCAATTTTAACGGGGGGAACACTACAAAAGGCGGACGGTAACAACATAAAAAACAACAAGAGAAAATGAATGACTGTTTTAAGTAAGGATTTCATTATTATTCCTTATTTGCCAAATATAATTGTAATTTGATGAAGATAAGGTATCTGAAGCTATCAATTGGCTGGTCAAAACTAAAACTGGGAACAAGCAGCTAATGTAATACTTTTTCAGCATCTAGTTTCATTTTTTACATCACCACTTTTTATTATAGAACACCATCGGCTATTAACCTTATACCGTTATATTATCTGGATACTGTAATTTGCTGTGGTTAAATAATATTATTGAGTGTGTAGGTTGGAAGCTATCCTCTTGGCGGGCTGAGATGCACTTACAATGAAACTATCAAATCTTGCGTAACGCTTGGTATTGGGAGTTAGTGAACGTAGATTTACTTTTTTTATGCTGAACTAGGTATACTATTAAAAAATCGTATTAACTAAAAGGCCGCGCTTGTGTTTCAAGTTTATCATTCTAATCAATTAGACTTATTAAAAGATCTGCTTGTTGCTTTGATGCAGCAATCTCCACTTGAAAACCCATTTGCTAATGAAACCATTCTCGTACAAAGCCCGGGGATGGCGCAGTGGTTACAGCTGCAGATTGCGCAATCCACCAGTATTGCGGCCAATATCGACTTCCCGTTACCTGCCAGTTTTATCTGGCAGCAGTTTAAAGAAGTTTTACAGGATGTGCCTGATAACAGCCCGTTTAATAAAATGTCGATGACCTGGCAAATAATGCAGTTATTGCCAGCGTGTTTAGAAGATCCTGATTTTGCAGCTTTATTACATTACCTTGAAGATGATCAGCAGTTACGTAAACGCTTTCAGCTTAGCCAGAAAATCGCTGATATTTTTGATCAGTATTTAGTCTATCGTCCTGAGTGGATTGAAGCTTGGGAAAACAGCAGCGAACAACAATTAGCGACATGGAGCATTGAAAATAAACAATCGGTACCCTTATGGTTAGGTGAGCAGCGCTGGCAGGCTAAACTATGGAAAAAGCTATCTCTTACCATTGAACAGAGCTTTGCAGCGCAAGGTAAAGCTTATCACCGTGCGGGTTTGTATAAAGATTTTTTAGAAAAGCTTAACAGTCAAAAAACATTAAAGCATCTGCCGAAGCGCATTTTTGTCTTTGGTATTTCCGCTCTGCCTGAATCTTATCTGCAAGCCTTATTAGGTCTTGCTAAACATTGTGATGTGCACTTTTTATTAAGCAATCCCTGTCGTTATTACTGGGCTGATATTGTCGATCCGAAACTGCTCGCTAAACGTTTTGCACAAAGTCGCCCTAAATTATCGGTGCAGCAGGGTGAAGTTAAAAGCTTAGCTGACTCGAGCTGGCAGAAAGATCAAAAGCATCTGCAGTGGGCAATGAGTGAGGACCAGGATAATGAAGTGGGTAATCCATTACTTGCCTCAATGGGAAAAATGGGGCGAGATTTTTTATATCAGCTCTATTCATTGGAACAGCAAGAGGTGGATGCTTTTGTCGATATCAACCGTGATAGTTTATTGCATCACATTCAAGCAGATATTTTAGAGCTGCAGGACAGCAGTTTACCCTTAGCTTTGGATGCGTCCGAGCGCACTGTTATCGATAAAGAGGATCAGTCTCTAAGCGTGCATTTAGCGCATAGTGTGATGCGCGAAGTGGAAATTTTGCATGATAATTTACTGGCTATGTTTGAGTCTGATAAATCGTTAACACCAAAAGATATTATCGTGATGGTGCCCAATATTGATCTTTATGCGCCTTATGTGCAGGCGGTATTTGCCAGTGTAGAAAAAAATCGTTATATCCCGTTCACTATCTCAGATGTCAGTGCGCAGCAGGAAAATCCAATTTTAGTGAGTTTTTTACAACTGCTCAATCTCAATCAAAGCCGCTATACCCGAGAAAATATTTTTGCTTTGCTGGAAGTGCCCGCCATTTTACAACGTTTTAATTTAGAGCAAGATGACTTTGTGTTATTACAAAAGTGGATCAATGAAAGTGGTATTCGCTGGGGATTACATGAAAAAAGTGCGACACAGTGGGATCTGCCTGAATTACCGCAAAACAGCTGGATTTTTGGTTTAAAACGTATGCTGCTTGGTTATGCGATGGGGGGCGTGATGTTTGCTGATATCTCCCCCTATGATGAAGTACAAGGTTTGCAGGGCGATCTGTTAGGGCGTTTTATCGATTTTATTGATGCTTTAATACAATTAGAGGAGGACCTTAAACAGCCTTATAATGCCCAGCAGTGGCAGGCTTTTGTTTATCAGCTTGTTGACACCTTTTATCTTGAAGATGATGAGAACAGTGCGGTATTAACCATGATCCGCGATCAACTTGATAACTTGGTCACTCATACACAGCTGGCGCAGTTTACAGAGCCTTTATCGTTATTTGTCTTAATTGAACATCTTGAAAATCACCTTTCCAATCAGTCTAACAGCCAACGTTTTTTAACCGGGCAGGTGAACTTTTGTACGTTAATGCCGATGCGTTCGATCCCCTTTAAAGTGGTGTGTTTATTAGGTATGAATGATGGCCAGTATCCGCGTAATATTATGCCGATGGGCTTTGATTTGATGGCAGGGCATCGCAAGCGCGGGGATCGTTCTCGCCGGGAAGAAGACCGTTATCTGTTTTTAGAGGCGCTATTATCGGCTCAAGATAAGTTGTATATCAGTTATATCGGCCGCAATATTAATGATAACAGCGAAAAAATGGCTTCGGTATTAGTCTCTGAGCTGCTTAATTACTGCCAGCAGGGATTTGTTTTACAAGCTAATTTACACGAACCAAGCAGTGCGGCAGAAAAAGCCTTATTCGCTTTTATTAATCACAGTTATCCGATGCAAAGCTTTAGCGAGTCTTATTATCAAGGTGCGTATAAAACCTACAACCCGAATTGGTGGAATGCGTCGCAGGCTGAGCAAGGCGAAGATCAAGCCATGCAGCAAGCAGATAATATAAATCTACCGCTTGATGAACCTTTAATTGAGGTGCAATTACAGCATTTAAAACAATTTTTAAAACACCCCTGTAAGGCCTTTTTTAATCAGCGTTTAGATGTTTATTTTGAATTAGATAACAGTGAACAGGAGAATGACGAGCCCTTCTCTTTAGATAACCTGCAACAGTATCATCTTAAAAATTTGCAGTTTGATTATGCGTTGGAGGGAAAATCATTAGATGCGTTATTTATTGAAACTAAAGCTACGGGGGAGTTGCCCTTAGGTGAATTTGCACCACTGATATTTAATAAAGATCTGCAGAGTATGGTCGATCTTGCCGATTTAACGGCTGGGTATTTTATTGGTGAAATTGAAACCATTAATATTGATATCTGTTTTGCACAAAAGCGTTTATTAGGTGAATTAAGCGACCATTGTGAAAATGGTTTAGTGCGCGTAAAAACGGGCGGTATCAAGGGGAAAGATATTTTATCGTTATGGGTAGAGCATCTTTGTTACTGTATCGCCTATGGAAAAAATCTTAATTCCAGCTTGTTCGGTCAAGCCAATGGTATCTATTTTGAAGAGCTTCCTGCGGATTATGCTTATCAAAGATTAACTGAATTAATCGCATTATACGAAGCGGGATTACAGACGCCGTTACCCTTTTTTATTCAAAGCGCATTTGCCTGGATCACTATGGTCAATCTGCATCAACCGGACTGTTTTGTTTTAGATGATTTAACCTTTGAAGCGCGCGCTGAAGGGCAGAAAGCAGCTTTGGAAATATTCGCCAATAGCCGCGGTTTTGCTGAAGGAGAAGATCCTTATATCAAGCGCTGTTATGACAATTTAGAAGATCATTGGTTAGAGTTTGAAACATTAGCGATGCAGGTGTTTAAACCAATTTTAGCGAATATCAGTACCATTGAATATGGTGAATGGGAGGAGGAGGCGTAATGACTGAATTTAAAACAGGATCACAAGTTTCGGTTTTGCCATTAGATGCATTAACCTTCCCGTTATATGGCCTGCGCCTGATTGAAGCCTCAGCGGGCACAGGTAAAACCTATACTATCGCCAGTCTGTTTATCCGTTTGTTATTAGGTCATGGTGATAGTGAAAGCGATCAACAAGGCGAGGTTGCTGATAATGCCCATCAAAAACCATTAACGGTTGAGCAAATCTTAGTGGTGACTTTTACCGAAGCCGCAACGGCAGAACTGCGCTCGCGTATTCGCGAGCGTATTCAACTGGTGCGTTTGGATTTTCTGAAGGGTGAAAGTGATGATCCCTTTACGCAAACCCTTATGAATCAGAGTCAAGATCATCAAACGGCGATTCGTTTACTGCGTTTTGCCGAGCTGCAGATGGATGAAGCGGCCATTTATACGATTCATGGTTTTTGTCAGCGTATGCTGATGCAAAATGCCTTTGAATCGGGCAGTTTATTTCAGCAAACTTTATTAGAAGATGATTCCAAACTGTTATTACAAACTTGTAACGATTTTTGGCGCACCCATTTCTACGATCTATCGACACCGCTAACCGAGCTTATTTTCAGTTATTGGCAAAATCCGGAGCAGTTAAAAAATGAGCTGCGCAGCTGGTTATCACGCAATGATCTGCAATTTTTGCCCGAAATTACTGATTTTGATTTTAAAGCTAAATATGAGTCCAGTTTACAGGCGATTGAAAAAGTAAAAGAAAGCTGGATAAAAGATGAGGCGGATTATTTTGATATTATCAGTCACTCTGATGTTTCCAAGCGCAGTTATACTAAGAAAAATTTACCCAACTGGTTAACTGAAGTTTCCCAGTGGGCATTTCAATCAAGCTCCTCTTTATCTCTGCCAAAAAACTTGCTTAAGTTTTCACAAAAAACCTTAGATGAAAAAACGCCGAAAGGGGCTGCGCCCAAACACCCGGTATTTTCACAAATAGAGGCATTGCTTGAACAAGATCTTTCCCTGCAGAACACCCTGTTGATAAAAGCGACAAATTGGGTGCGTGCACATCTGCAGGCAAGTAAACAAATGCAGATGTTATTAGGTTTTGATGATCTGCTTACGCGTTTAGATGATGCTCTGCAGCACTCTGTTGATAATCATCTCGCCCTGCAGATCAGAGCTGCCTATCCGATAGCTTTAATTGATGAATTCCAGGACACCGATCCGGTGCAGTACCGAATTTTCCAGACGATTTATCAGAAAACCGAAGATCATGAGTTTACCGATAAAAGTGCGGGGCTGTTTATGATAGGCGATCCCAAGCAGGCAATTTACAGCTTTCGTGGCGCAGATATTTTCACCTATATGAAAGCAAGGCAGAATGTGACTGCTCATTACAGTCTGGATTATAACTACCGCTCCAGCCCCGAGATGATCAATGCTGCCAATGCATTTTTTAAATATTGCCCTGCACCTTTTATTTACAATGATGATATCCCTTTTATTGCGGTTAAAGCCCCCGATATTAAACGTAAAAAATTGCTGGTGGCTAATAAAGATGATTCTGCGCAAACCGCGCTACAGTTTATTCATCCTGTCGGGGGAGAAAATGCAGAAGGCTTTAAAGAGTCGATAACGCATGCCTGCGTTAATGAAATAAAAAAAATACTGTTATTAGCGCAGCAGGGCAAAGCCTATTTAGAGGATAAACAGGGCGTTAAAAAGGCCATTCGTGCCAATGATATTGCGATTTTAGTGCGCACAGGTAAAGAGGCGTCGAAAATCCGTAAAGCACTATTTAATGAAAATATTAACAGTGTTTATTTATCACTCAAAGAGAGTGTCTATGCAACGCCATTAGCGCAAGATTTATTGCGTATTTTGCAGGCCTGTTTAAACCCTGAAAATGAACGCTTATTACGCAGTGCAATTGCCTGCAAGTTGTTTGCTTTAAGCCCTTACCAAGTTCATCAGCTGCTTGCAGATACGCACTTATGGGAAGAAAAAATCAGCCAATTTATTGAATATCGTGCAATTTGGGCAAAAGCTGGGGTTTTGGCAATGCTGCATAAATTATTCCACCAACAGGGTATAAGTGCACATCTATTGAAATCGCCACAAGGCGAACGTTCGCTTACAGATGTTTTACATCTTGCTGAATTACTGCAAAAAAACAGTGTTGATTATGATGGTGATTTTGCTTTGCTACGCTGGTTCAGTCAGCAGATAAAGCAAGCCGATGACGATTCCGGTGAGCAAAAACAGCGTCTTGAAAGTGAAAAGGATCTGGTGCAGGTAAGTACTCTGCACAAATCAAAAGGGCTGGAATACGATATTGTGTTTATGCCGTTTACCGGTTTATATCAAAAAGCCAGGGAGTGTTTGTACCATGATCCCGAGAGACAACATAAGATAATGTATGATCTGAACAATAATAAAAATCATTTAGCATTAACAGAAAAAGAGCAGTTAGCAGAAGAGTTACGTTTATTATATGTTGGCCTGACACGCAGTGTTTATCGCTGTTATATCGGTATTGGCAGTTATAAAACGGGACGCGTGAAAAACAGTCCGCTTGCTAAAAGTGCGCTCGGCTACATCTGCCTGCAGGGCGGCAAAGATCTGTTAGCGGGTGATACGGATCTGTTAAATGGCCTTCTTGCTAAAATGTGTAAAACATCAAACAATATTTCCGTTCGCAGCTGCCCTGTTTTAGATGAAACAGCTTATCAGGTTCAGCAGGAGGATCTCCCCCTGCAAGCTCCCTGCAGCTTTACCGGCAGAATTGAAAAAAATTATTGGATCAGCAGTTATTCATCACTGTCACGTTTTCACAGTGTAGCCGGTGAGAATGAAAATATTCTGGCAAAGAACAAGGTTGAAACTCCCCTGCTTGAGCCGGCGAAAAGCCCTTTTAGTTTTCCAAGAGGGGCGAAACACGGCAGCTTTTTACACCAGTTATTTGAGTTAATTGATTTTCAACAAGCGACAAGCGAGGGTTTAACGGATTGGTTAGCAGAGCAACTTGAGCAGCATTGTTATCAAGATCCGGAGTTATGGTCAGCTGTTTTGGCAACTTGGGTTGAGCAGGTTTTAGAGCATGATTTAAACAGTGAGCTGGGTGTTAAATTACGCGCTTTGAGCGCTGCGCAAAAGAAAGTTGAGATGCAGTTTTTTATTGATATGAAACTTATTCATGCGCCGCAGGTGAATCGATTGATTCAGCAATATGATCCGTTATCAGCGCGAGCGGGGGAATTACAGTTCCAAAGTGTGCAAGGTTACTTAAAAGGTTTTATCGATCTTACCTTTGAATTCGATGGTAAATATTATCTGCTTGATTATAAATCCAATTATCTCGGTGATAACTTAGAAGATTATAATCAGCACAATATTGAGTTAGCTATGATTGAACATCGATATGATTTTCAATATCAGCTTTATACCTTAGCTTTGCATCGTCTGCTTAAACTTCGTTTACCTGATTATGATTACGATACCCATATCGGTGGTGTTTTTTATACATTTTTACGCGGTATGCAGGGGGATAATCAGTTTGGTGTGTATTTTAATAAACCTAGCTTTGCTTTAATAGATGGGCTCGACAAGCTTTTTTCTGGGCAAAATGACCATACAAAATTGCCACAGGAGTCGCTATGTTAAAGCAACTTAAACAATGGAAAGAGCTGGGGTTATTACGCTCAATCGATTACCACTTCGCAAAATTTATTAACGAGTTAGGTGCAGACACATTAACTACCTTAAGTGCCGCTTTTACTAGCGAATATTTAGGGCTAGGGCATATCTGCCTACCTATTGATGAAATTGTGCAACGCCTTAATGAGAAGTGTCTAAGCACTGAGCTTAATCTGCAAAGTTTTTGTCAACGCCATAATATTGAATGTTTACTGCAAAATAATCAGGACACACACGCGTTATTAAGTGACTCTTTGTATGTCGGTGAAACTGCCCCCTTAAGTCTGCAGTTTAATGCACTTTATTTAACGCGTTATGCGCAGTTTGAACAGTTGATTGCCGATAAATTATTGACTCAACCTGAAGTGATTTTACGCGGTAATATCAAAGCTGAATTAGATCCCTTGTTTACCATTAATTACGATTATTTGTGGCAGGCCTGGTGTGCTGATAATAAACAGTCTGTCCGTCAATTATGTGAAAAGTTTTTAGATCTGCTGCCGCAGGCATCTGTAGACTGGTCACAAATTGAAACTGTTTTTAAGCAGGCGTCAAGCAGCCGGGATCTGCAGCAGTTAGCTGATTTAATACCTGAGAGTGAACGTTGTGACTGGCAAAAGGTCAGTGCAGCGCTTGCACTTAGCACGGCACGCTGTGTTATCTCTGGTGGCCCGGGGACAGGTAAAACCACCACTGTCACTAAGCTGCTTGCGCTGTTATTAAAGGCGCAACCCGGTTTATTGATCAAAATGGTTGCACCAACTGGCAAAGCAGCCGCGCGCTTAACCGAATCAATCAGTCATGCATTAGTCGAGTTGGATATCGATCCTGACTTAAAAGCAAAAATCCCCAGTGAAGCGAGTACTATTCATCGTTTATTAGGTGTTAAAGCCAACAGTAACCATTTCCGTCATAATCACAGCAAAAAATTACACTTAGATTTGTTGCTGGTGGATGAAGCATCTATGGTTGATCTGCCTTTGATGGCAAAATTACTGATGGCGTTGCCGGATAATGCGCGTTTGATTTTATTAGGTGATAAAGACCAGCTGGCCTCGGTTGAAGCGGGGGCTGTATTGGGTGATATCTGTTATTTTATCGAGTCGGGTTACAGTAAGGAGAAAGCGCAGCAGTTAGCAGATTTAACGGGTTTCAGCTCGTTAGTTAAGCAGCAACACGCTGTTTCCAGTATGGCTGATAATTTATGTTTACTGCGTAAAAGTTATCGTTTTGATCAATATTCGGGTATTGGGTATTTAGCCAAAGCGGTCAACTCAGGTAAAGCAAGCAGTAAGCAGGTTTTGCAGTTGTGTCATGACTTTGATGATCTAAACTGTTTTTCTCATAATGAGCAAAATCTTACAGAGTTAGATAAATTGATATTAGCGGGTTATGCTCCCTATTTACAAAGCCTGACGGTGATAACGCCAGAAAATCGTGATGATGCTAAAAAACTATTAAAGATATTTAACCAATTCAAAATTCTTTGCGCTACGCGAGAGGGGGAATGGGCGGTTGATGGTCTTAATCTGCGTTGTGAAACTGTGTTAACAAAAGCGGGTTTGATAAACAGACAAACCTCCCTGCAGGAAAACGGACATAACAGCTGGTATGTCGGCAGGCCAATTATGATCACCCAAAATAATTACCATTTAGGATTATATAATGGCGATATTGGTATCTGTTTAATGGATGATGAAAATCAGTTACGTGTTTATTTTCAAATGGCGGATGGCGCTATTGCTGATTTTCAGACCAGCCGTCTACCCAGTTTTGAAACTGTTTTTGCGATGACAGTGCACAAAAGCCAGGGCTCAGAGTTTGCTCATACGGTATTGGTTTTACCGGAGAATAATCTGCCGGTGGTAACCAGAGAGCTTATTTATACCGGTATCACCCGTGCCAAACAGCGACTGACTCTGTTTGCTGATCTGTTATTAATGGCCAATGCAGTTAAGCATAAAACACAACGATCCAGCCGTTTAGTCGAGCGTTTACAGGCTGCACCAGATGCAAATGACAATAAAGTTCTATCAAATTAAAGTCTAACTGGTCACTTATTAGGGTGAGTAAGGCATTTGCTAGCTACAATTTAAGATAATTACTGTTCTTGTCCTTATTTATTATAAAAGGGGCTGTAATGGATTTAGATATACGCACGCTTTTTATTGTAAATATGTTCACAGCGTTCATTGTCTCTATTGTGATGTTGATTATCTGGCGGACACAAAAATCAAGTTCCAGCTTAGGCTGGATCTCACTGGGTTTTGGCTGCTTGATGGTGGGCGCTCTGTTAATATCGAGTCGTGGCTATCTCTCTGATTTTATTTCTATTATTCTTGGTAATAGCATCTATCTGTTATGGGCGGTTTTTGTCTGGCAAGGTACCCGTGACTTTCAAGGATTAGTTTTTCCGCTGAAAAATGTGCTGTTATCACTTTTTTTGTTTGTCTGTCTGTTTCTTTATTACACTTACATTGATTTTGATCTGAGTATGCGGATTATTGTTATTTCGCTGTTTTTAGCCATCTATTCAATTTTGACCATGATCGATCTGTTAAAACCTATCCATTTAAATTCCCCCTCTATCGAGCATAAATTTATAGTCGCCATAGTGTTCTTTTTTGTGTTTTTTATGCTGCTGCGCATTGTGATGGTGTTGGTTGAAAGTACAGATAATGATTTTATGAGTGCGAATTGGTTACAGCAAGCATCAGTATTAGTTTTTATGCTTTATAGCGTTGCTTTTTCATTAAGTTTTTTATGGGTACTGCAGCGCCATTTAGAGCATATAGTCAAAGGTCGAGCCGATGCATTAAAGGCAGCAAATGCATTAACAGAGCAACTGCGTAAAGAAGCCGAAAATGCGGCTTTACATGATCCGTTAACCCTGGCTGGCAATCGCCGTAAATTTGAAAGCAATGCCAATTTAGAGCGAGAGCGTCATCTACGTCATAAGCACGAACTTTGCCTCGCTTTTGCCGATATAGATCATTTTAAAGCCGTTAATGATAAATTTGGCCATGATGTTGGTGATCAGGTATTAAAATCATTGGTAAATCACTTTACCGATATTATTCGTAATATCGATATGGTTTACCGTTGGGGAGGTGAAGAGTTTATTATTTTGTTACCTGAAACAGACTTAAGTAAAGCATTGCTTGTTTGCGAGCGTATTCGAGAGCATATTCAATCAACCTTGAAAGTCGAGCAGGATAGCATCACTATCAGTATCGGTGTGGCCCAGTTAGGCGATAAAGAAAGTATAAAAACATTAGTGCAGCGTGCCGATAAATTATTATATGTTGCAAAACAAAGTGGCCGAAATTGCGTTATTGGACGTTAATACCAAATCCGATAATTATATATTCATTTATGCTTGTTAAAATGAATGCTAGCTTCGTTATTGATTTTGCAATTAGAACAACTAGTTACTGCAATCAATGCCTTGCTTTCATCCATTTT
>JABXKR010000233.1 GCA_013619145.1 Psychromonas sp.
TGTGTATAAGAGACAGTAGAAAAAGAGCTCAGGGTCTTTAATTTTGATATTGAATTACGGGGAGAGCCTACATATTAGGGTCTACTTGAACTGGACACTTTTATATTAGAATGAATCTTAGATGCTTTTGGATATCAGCAATGTGCATATTTTGCACATTGCTACGCTGACTATCTAAATTGAAATTTACGAGGAGACGCATTATCGTCTCCATTGTTCTAGGACGCTTGTCGCGTTTGCGAGTTGGTTTTCACTACTTGTATGAGTGGTTTACTACACTGTTATTTTTAAGTTGGTCTTTTTTTAGTATATCCAACAAAGACTATTAAATCGTTTTTGTTAAAGCGGTCTATTATATTGTTTGCACCACATAAAATGAACTTCAAAGTGAAGACTACTTAAAATAGACTGAGCTGTTAAATGAAAATGATTCGTGCATATTTACGGGAATCTACGCAATAGCAGAATGCCAACAGAGCCAAAGACCAGATCGAAGCTGAGGTGTGGCCTGTCCTGCTGGATATGTTTCTTAACTATGACACGCGGCTGCTCGACGGCTGGAAACGCTTATACATTTACCTGTCTGAGGACAACGTGATAAGCATCCCGTACATTACCCATAATATGTATTAACTAGACACGCTCACGGCTTGAGTTGACCACCAGCACCTCAAGCGCTCTGCTATTTAGCGGCATTAATTGGTTTGTTGCGCCACTTTGCTACGCAGTGCGGCGGGTGCTTACTGGTACAGCGCAACTCAAGCCACTGTGGCTTCTGGCAGCACGAACACGTCCTTATGACTTCTTTGTAGGTAAGGCCGTCGAGCTTTGCGTCCATCGCTTTCTGGTAGTCGTCCGTATCGTGCGACCAGTCATGAAGTCCTAGCGCGCACTGCATCCACTTAAAATTTGCTCCCATAAAATCTAGCTTACTCATTTCCTTACATTCTCCATGGTAGGTATTAATTGAGTTTAGTACAACTTAGTACAAGGAATCGGTATTGTTGCATGCATTTCCTAATTTTTTCGGGTTATAAATTTAAGCTTTAAAGTTCATTCGCAAAATTGGCGGTTATGTTAAATGGGCGATATTCAGGCATTATCCCCTGAAAGTTTACCACTGTTTTAAGCGATTTTTGCTCACGAAAATGACTCGTTCGTTTGAAGCGGATTTAGAGGCGAAAGCGGTCTTTGTATCGATTTACAACGTAATTGAGCCTAATCAACAATAGCGCTAAAAATATTCAGGCTTCAATGAAATGGGGGGAAAACCTATTTTTGCATTATATGATTTTGATGATACATATAATCATTGGAATGGATTAAATGGCGATATATAGCAAGTGATACCAGATAAAGGGTTAATAAAAAAATGGAAAGAAGGTAACTCTTACGCAATAATGTTACCTATACCTAATAACCCTATTATAAGATCTTTAGTAATCAGGGACGAAGAGAAAAATCTTACTTATGAAGGCCTATCCACTTGTGCGATAGAGCATTTATTTTATGGTAATGATAATACTAATAAATATTTTACTGAAACCATAGGAAAAGGAAATGGCAAAGATATTAAATTTACTGCCGATAAAGAATATTTTGCAAAAACAATTGTTCCAATGTTGTCAGCAGAGCATTTTGAGGTTTTCCGGCCAATGCTTGAGTTCATCAAAGAAAAATGTATCTAAAAAGAGCTATTGAATTTTTAAAGTCATAAACGCATCATAAATCTTTCAATAATATTGCTAATAGTTGTTACCTCTTTGCCCGAAAAGCCAGATCAGAAGAAGCAATTAGGCAGTGGATTTTGTTTGAATTAATACGCTATTACGGCTATTCAATAGAACAGATAAAAGTTGAAAAGTCGGTTCAGTACGGTACTCGCAGAGGCTTCATTGAAATTCTTATTTACCTCGATGACAAACCATTTATTGTTATCGAGTGTAAAAGATAAACGGGCTACAGTAAAAATAAAGACCATATGGAACAGGCAATTAGCTATGCTAGCGCTAATTCTATTCAAGCTGAGTTTTGTATTTTACCGATGGAAATCTCTGGAAAGTAAAACGCAAAACAGCGGTAGGGTGGGTAAACTACCCAAACATCCCTAAGCTCAAAAACAATAACCAAACAGAGTTTGAGTTAAGCACTTTATTGCATGACTTAAATGAAATAAAACCACCAATTACATTGGTTGTATCAACCCGTTTCTGGGGCAGATTCCATTAATTTTATCCAAACGATTCAACCAATATTTATGCTCGTTCAAATGTTACAACGGGTACTAACCAAACACTGTTAGATATAATCGACCATGTTTGCCGAGGTATATCTATTAAACCAGAGGTTAATGGTTATCATCTTGGAAAACTAACAACCGCATTTAATCAAACACAGTTATACCTCAAAGAACTTGATCTCAATAAATATTACAATGATGGATTAGAAAATAATTTACATGAATTGCTGATGATACCTGATAGGAAATTCAATGAGATAACTCAATAGTTATCAGGTTTTGATTCTGAAATGGATCACGCGGCAATTCATTTATTAACTGCATTATATTCTGATGCAAGAAATATTGTTGCGCGAAGAAGCACAAACGAATTAGTAATCAGTAGTGAGTTAACAGATCAACTTTATAACTACATCAATCTTGGTTTACAACGTAACTTACAAACCAGCTTACCTAAAAAGTCAGATAGTATCTTGGTTAATGATATTAGAGAAAGCTGTGAACAAAATTGGCAAAACCATATAGCAGTGCATCAAACTAAGTTAGCTGAAGTCTTTTCATATTATTTAGGAAGACTTAAAGTAAATTTAACAAAGCAGAGTGACGTGGTCTAATTGATTCGACTAACCCAGTTAAGACATAATTAACTTAACTGGAGATTGAAATGACAAAACGTAAAACCTATTCAAAAGAATTCAAA
>JABXKR010000240.1 GCA_013619145.1 Psychromonas sp.
ACCATTGTCGGTCCGTTCACTCGTGACATCGGTTTCCTTCTCGGTGACGGTCTAAACTGGTTATACGATTCAGCTGGTTTCATCGGTGGCGCAGTGTTTGGTTTTATTTATGCCCCGTTTGTAATCACAGGTATGCATCACAGCTTTATCGCGATTGAAATACAACTGCTTGCTGATATTGCAGTTACTGGCGGTACATTTATCTTCCCTATTGCCGCTATGTCTAACATCGCGCAAGGCGGTGCAGCATTAGCCGTCGGATTTAGAACCAAAGATGTCAAACTTGAAGGTATTGCAATTCCATCGGGTGTGACAGCTCTATTGGGTATTACAGAGCCGGCAATGTTTGGTGTTAACTTAAAACTTCGCTATCCGTTTATCGCAGCGATTGTAGCAGCAGCAACAGCAAGTGCGTTCATTACACTGTTTAATGTGAAAGCCGGTGCACTAGGCGCAGCAGGTCTGCCGGGCATTATCTCTATCCGTCCTGAAGATGTTACGCCATATGTAATTGGTATGCTGATTTCGTTTGCAATGTCATTTGTTCTAACAGTTGTACTGGATATACGAGCTAAAAGAAAAGAGTTTGTGCCGGTAGAAATAGCTAAATAAGTACAAGCAGAATTTTACTTATCACTCAAAAACCAGTATCGGGAGATACTGGTTTTTATACCTATCCTACTTTAATCGGTGTTTTGAGGTTGAATAGGTATAAAAGAGCGCAGGTAAATTATTTTGACGTTACCCCTTATAAGGAGAATATAAATTGTCGAGTGTAGAAGAAGGATTTAAAAGTTCAGAATGCCTGACAAAATGGATTAGATACGTGCTCTATGCTCAGATCTTGATTGCCATTTTATCTATTATATTTGGATTCCTAGAGTATCAATTATTATCCGCTTACCAAGAGGGCGTTTATGCTTCGCTGCAAGAAGCTTTTGCCGACGGTGAGGTGGTTATTCAGTTACTGCAAAGCATCGGTATAGCTTCTCTAATTGCCTTTATTGCTTCTGCTGTATTAATCCTCAAGTGGATTTATCGAGCTAATTATAACGCCCGCCAACTTGGCGCACTGAATATGACCTATACTCCAGCCTGGTCTATTGCTTATTACTTTATTCCTATCTTTAACCTATGGAAGCCATATCAGGCAATGAAAGAGATCTGGATGGCCAGTAAAAATCCTCTTGACTGGCGTTTGACAAAGATAAGTCTGATTCTGCCAGTCTGGTGGGCTCTGTGGCTCACATCTAATATGTTAAACCAATCTATTTTCCGCTTATCTGCAAGTGCAGAAGAACTGCCTGAATTAATGAACCTGAATATGTTGTCGCAAATTTCCAATGTGTTGGATATTCCTCTCGCGATAGTTACTCTGGCAATTGTTAATGGCATTTACCGAATGCAAACCAGCCACAAATAAAGTGCTGATTATCTGGCTGGAGGCATCAAGCTCCAGCCACCACCCGCCCAAATAGCGATGTTGATATGCAAATCTCCACACTAAATATCTGAAATTTCTCCATCAGTACTATGGTGGTTTCAACTATGATTCTCATCCTTACTTTAATAATGCAGTAAACTGCTGTTGCTGCTCTTTTTCTTTGCCTGTTACCGTTAGACTGTGATGCACTATTTGGGTTTAAAAAACGGGACACTTCGATTTTGGATAACACTATCTATTATCAAGGCGAATAATGAATACAAAATATCAATCTAAGAATTATACGAGTAAATTTAAAACAGCAGCGTTAATTAACGCAGTTCGTTCTGCAGTAGGCATTCGCCAGATAAAACTGATTCAATATAGATCTGCTAAGGCAGTTAAAAGAGTGTAGTAATTACAATAATACAAGAGTTAGATTAACAAATAAAAGAGCTAGCATTGTTTGGGAAATACTAAATTATCAAGAAGAATATAAATTAAAAGTAACCGTAAAATTAGTTTCACTAATAGAAGTTTATAAAAATAAAGAAGCAAAATAACCTTGTTACAATTGCTAGAGAATAGGACTGAAATCGATCCGGGCTAGAGGCTGCAATTACTCAATAAAATGCCAATCTATAGCTGCAATAAAGTCTCCTTCAACGATCTAATTGCCTTGTAATAGGAGAGGGGGCATATGGTAAAAGCATCAAAGAAGTACCTGCAGCTAAATGCTATTACTGCTTCTTAAAAAGGAGCCATTAGGCTCCTCTTTATTAGTTCCCCTCAAACAATATGAAATATCATTCTCTCTATTGTTGAGCCTCCCTCTTACAAGAGTAAATTTCGTAAAAAAACTTGCTATAAATGGAGTAGATAATCATTTAAAACTGTTTGCTTTTAGCTAAAGCTTTAAGCATATCGCGAGTGACAAGCGTAATGCCTTTTTCAGAAACACGAAAGCCGTTTGCTATATCCTGCTCTTTATCATAACCGATAATTAAGCCTGCCGGGATATTGCAGTTACTGTCGACAACCACACGGAATAATTTACAGTGCTCACCAACATGGCTGCCATGCATTAATACCGATTGTTCAACGAGACTGTGCGAGTGTGTATGAACACTTGAGAATAGCAATGACTTACGAATTGTTGAACCCGAAATGATACAACCGCCGGAAACCGTTGAATCAACAGCCATACCACGGCGTTGATCATTATCAAAAATAAATTTAGCAGGCGGAAGCTGCTCTTGATATGTGAAAATCGGCCAGGATTTATCATATAAATCGAGTTGCGGCTCAGGCTCAACCAGCTCCATATTTGCTTCCCAAAATGAATCTATGGTACCGACATCTCGCCAATAAGGTTGATTTGTACTATCTGGATCTTTAAAAGCAAAGGCAAAGACATTATGCTTTTCGATGATTGATGGAATAATATCATGGCCAAAATCACGGCTGGAGCCTTCTTTCGTATAATCGCTTAACAGCTGTTCGAATAAAAATTC
>JABXKR010000294.1 GCA_013619145.1 Psychromonas sp.
AGTAATGATGAAAGCAAAATTTGTTGCGCATTATAAGGTCATAAACAGGGAGGAGCCAGCTTTTTATGAAAAAAACGTCATCATTTTATTTAATAGGGATTTATTAGTGAGTGAATGTGAAATTTGGTAAGTTTTGCCTGATAACGTATTATTCAACCTATTTGCAGCTTGTAAAGGAGTGATGCCTTTTGGGGACATTTATCTCTAGATATTTTAAGAATGCAATCTTCAGCATAGTTATCCCAATACAAGCAATTTTTCGAGGGTGTTATTAGAAAGCTATCTTTATTGCCTTTTTCATCTAGCCAAGCAATTTCAATTGGATAACTGTATGTTGATAAACCTGAAGCTTCTATGTCAATAACAATAAAGATATCATTGATTTTGGGATTTATTTCAAAACCACTTCAATAAGTAAACAAGGCGGGCTGAATACATGTGGAACTGGTGCTAAATTCGCGTGCGGCTTGAAAAACCAAACAGGCGAGCTGAAAAAGGATGCGCAGAGCTTATCCGCTCATAACACTGAACTGCCGCAAATGACTTCGGGCGTCCTGCCCTACGCCTTTCAGGTCATTGTCGTAAACTCCAATGTTCAAATTTGTTCCTGACAAATTTGTCGCTCCGCGCCCGAATGGCAGAGTACTGCCGTTCAATTCGTTCAGCACAACAAAGACATTCTAAACTGTCGTGCTTTTGCCCCACGCGCCCTATTGATAACTGTAGTTATAGTAACCGTAGGTGCCGCTTGCTTTTTTCTCGACCGCATTAAGGATAAAGCCTTTGACTTCAATGCCCGCCATTTCAAAGCGGTGTTTCGCTACTTCAATCTCTTTTACGGTATTCTGACCGAAACGGCCCACCATTAAGGTTGTACCAGCCAATGCGCCAACGATACTTGGATCGGTTACAGCTAATACAGGTGGAGTATCGATCAATACTAAGTCATATTCGCTTGACGCCCACTCAACAAACTCAGCAAAGCGAGGATGCATCAGCAATTCAGAGGGGTTAGGCGGTACCTGACCACGGGTGATCACATCGAGATTTTCAATACCAGCGTTTTTAAGCACATCTTTTGTTTGCAATTTACCAGAGAGTAATTCTGACAAACCATTTTCCCATTGCAGCCCGAAATAACGCTGCATATAACCTTTACGCATATCAGCGTCAACAACCAGCACTTTCTGACCTGTTTTCGCAAGTACAGCTCCAAAGTTAACCGAGATAAATGATTTACCTATGCTTGGCGAAGGGCCTGAAATCATCACCACATTATTTTTCGCTTCCATCATAGCGAAATGCAGGCTGGTACGCAGGCCGCGCAAGGCTTCAATCGAAAGGTCTGCCGGATTAGCTTCCGCCAACAGCGTGTCATGTAAAGGAACGTTCTTTTTATGTTTACTTTTTTTAAGTTTATTATCCAATCCCATCTGCCAATCTGATTTGGGGATACTGGCATAAACAGGTAAGCCTAACGCTTCAATCTCATCTGGGTTTTCCACCCCTTTGTGAAACGCCTCGCGCAGTAATACAAAGGCAACCGCTAACATGCCGCCTAACAAGGTAGCTAACACCACAATTAACGGCTTTTTCGGCTTGATTGGTTTTGAGTAGGACTGCGCTATATCTAAAATGCGTACATTACCCACAGTACCTGCTTTCAATACGCTTAATTCTTGCACTTTATTAAGCAGTTGAATATAGATTTGCTGGTTAACCTCCACATCTCGCGTCATACGTAACACTTCACGCTGCGTTTTGGGTAGCTTTTTAATTTGAGTATTTATCTCATCTTTCTTACCGAGTAAAGTATTGCGTTTATCAAGCAGTGCGATATAAGCAGGGTGGTCTTTGGTAAAACGTTGGCTCACTTCGCTTTCTTTAAAGGTGATCTCATTGAGCTGAGACTCTAGTTCAACCATCACTTTTAGGGTCGATTGCGCTTCTAACCCTAAATCAATCGAATCATTCTCTTGGCGGAAACTGTTTAAGATATCTTCAGCCGAAGTCAATTTCACTTTGATATTCGGCAGATGCTCCTGCAAAAACTGCAGACTTTTTTCTGCTTCCGCTGAATTACGCTGCACATTCTGCAAAAAGTAATTTTGACTGACGTTATTGATGATTTTTTCAATTTGCTGTTTATCTTCACCACTAAAAGAGAGAGATAAGATACCGGTTTTTTTACCGCGTTCACTGACCGACAAGCCTTTTTGCAGCCACTGAATAGCATCTAATTTGCTGCGTTTACTTAGTGAGAATTCAGCCCCGGTAGCCGCATCAATACGCAGCACAAATAAACGGTAGTCATTTTGTTCAGCCAGTTCACCGGCAATGCCAGAAAGCACCTTGCGCTCTTCGCTATCGTAAAGCGAATAACTGCCTGCTTCATTGTTATCAATAACTAATGTAAATGCTGTTGAATCAGCATAGGCAGGCAATTCAAAGCGGCTTACCTCAACAATCAGCTTTTGACCTCGCAGTCTCGCGAGCCCCTTCCCTATAACAGGTAAATTGTTTGCTTGCACTTGCGTGGTTAAATTCAGTTTATCAACCGTTTTTCCTAAGATCATGCGCGATTTTATGATCTCAATTTCGGTTGCAGCGGAAGAGTCGCCGGAAAACATATCACCCATATCGCCGACTAATGACGACATGCCGCTGCTTTTTTGTTCAACCTGCAGCAAGGCATCCGCTTTATAGATAGGTGTTGCTAATAACGCATAGGCAATACCCAGTACGGCGAAAATAGTGGTTACACTAATAATCAGCCAGCGGCTGTCAATTAACATCCCCAGTAATTTACCAAGATCGATCACATCATTTTGCGAGTTATTTTTTGTCGAGCTCGTTTTATTCAATGCGCTATTACTCATAATTATTGATTATATTCCAGTTGAGATTCGTTACATTTATTGCGTGATTAAACTAATTTCTTTGCCCAGGCTGCTGCTGATTTTTCAATCAACTGATAAGCATGTTCAAAAGCTTCCTTACTTTGTCGATATGGATCGGGAATATCCTGCTTACCAAGCCAATGGCTTAATAACATAGTTTTACCACGTGCTTCTGGCGCGATATCCGTTACCGCGCCGATATGCCCCTGCTCCATCACTAAAATCAGATCAAAATCGCGACATAAATCAGCGGTTAATTGCTGTGCCTGATGACCATCTAAACTTATTCCATGCTCTTGTGCGACTAAACAAGCCAGTTTATCGGCAGGCTTGCCAACCAATGCGCCAACACCTGCCGATGCGATTTTTTTATTGGGCAGTAAGCTTTTCAGCAGGAATTCACCCGATGGTGAGCGGCAAATATTACCAACACACACCACCAATATTTTATCAAACATATTTAATTCCAGTTATGTATGCGCAGCGCACCTTCAGTTAACTGATTAAACCCAGCAATGGTAGGCATTAATTGTCTAATCAGGCGGTTATAACGTTCGATTGGTGCTGCAGTTACGTATACAACATCATAAGGTTCAAGTACAAATTCAGTGCCAATCACTAAAGCTGATGCATCACTGATATCGAGCTGATAAATATTCGCGATAACTCTTTCCGACTGTTCAACGGCTTCTGTTTTTGATGCGTTTGAAGAGCGTTTTTTTTCACGAATTTCCTGCAAATAGGGCGCATTTTTAACATCTCGGGCACCGCTTCTAATAACAAATACGCCAGTTGCATCGGCTGATAACTCATTAATTCCGCCAACACTGCTTAATGCTTCCGTCAAGGTCATCCCTGAACGATCAATTTTAAGCATTTCCGGATTTTTAACATCACCGAATACAAACACTTTTTGTGAATCGTTACGCGGCACATGGATAATGTCCCCCTTCTGTATTAAACGGTTTTGAGTCAAATCCCCTTTTTGCATCAACTGATATAAAGAGAGATTTTGTACATCACCATTTCGAGTCAGCGTCACATTTCGCCAATCCGCATCAGCGGTTAAGCCGCCGGCGTTATTAATAGCATCGAGCAGAGTTAATGGGATATTAGTAATTGCTTGCTGGCCAGGCTTTTTTATCTCACCTGTTACGTAACTTTTTTGTGAACGGAATGCGGCAATATTGACATCCACTTGTGGAGCTTCAATATATTTACTTAACAGCACGGTCAATTTTTCGCGGATCTCAACAACAGTTTTGTTCGCTACTTTTACAAAACCAATATAAGGATAAAATATTTGACCATCAGCATGCACCCAATTACCTGAGGATTCGGCACTACGGTAAGAGCCTGCAGGTATGGTTAATTCAGGGTGATCCCAGATAGTAATATTTAATATATCGCCAGGGCCTATTTTATATTCGTATAAAGCCATAGCGGCATCTAACGCACTGTTAGTTTGCGCTTGACCCATTGAATAATTATATCCGTACTTAGCGACAAAAGAATGCGATAAAGGGTATACATTTACTTGTTCAACCGGAATCTGTTCATTTTGTTCAATGTTTACAACATTTTTCTCGGCTAAAGGCAGGTTAGAGCCCGGTAAGGTACAGCCTGTAATAAGCATTACTGAGGCAAGTGGTAATACAAGTTTATGTAAATAAAACATTATGAGATTCTTTTTATGTTAATGACAATATAAAATTTTCGGGATTCTAACACTTCTAATACGTGTCTTGTATAGAAATAGATAAAATAGCTAAGGGAACGCATATAATTTTTTATTAACTCTCGTAGTTTGCAACGACTACCATTTTTATGGCAAACCTATCTAGGCACGTTACCGCCCGGAGGTGTAGACACACTCCCTCACAGCGCAACAAACTAAATGCTATTTTTTTGAGCAAGATTATACACATGCATAAGAAGAAGAAAAGCAAAGGGTGGAAAACCAGAGTGAAGCATGGTGCATTGGTTGCCGTTACTGCTTGGGACACGGACTTTAGTGCGCATTATTAGGCTGTGACATTAATATTTGGGGCGTGGACTTTAGTCCGCAAAAAAAACAAACAAGCAGGCTAAAAAACACGAGTAGTGACTAATTACATAAAATAAATATTTGGAATTTTGTTTTTAGCGGAGAAAAAATTTAAAATTGGAGCGGGCAGCGGGAATCGAACCCGCATTATCAGCTTGGAAGGCTGGAGTAATAGCCATTATACGATGCCCGCATAAAATTTTAAATTGTAGTCTAGATAGCAAAAAACAATGCAATGGCATTGTAAGTTACTGGCAAAGTCTTAAACTCTGCATTTCACAATGTGGCGTTGTGAAAGTAAATATGGTGGAGGGAGGTGGATTCGAACCACCGAAGCTTACGCGGCAGATTTACAATCTGCTCCCTTTGGCCACTCGGGAACCCCTCCAGGACTTAAATGGTGCCGACTACCGGAATCGAACTGGTGACCTACTGATTACAAGTCAGTTGCTCTACCGACTGAGCTAAGTCGGCGCCGTCTAAGTGCTGCGAATAATAGAGAAGTTGGATTAACCTTGCAAGTCTTTATTTGCAAAAAAATTGCATTTAGTTACTGTTTGCTTAAAAACAAAACAACCAAGCTCTGTTTTGTTGGTTAATTCATCAGAAACAGTAAAAATCACTGTCCATATTCTGCATTTAGCTCCCCACCCATTTGCTTACAAAGTAGCAATATCCCTTTTCTGAAAATATAGTGGTTACTTTATTTTATAATTTAGCTAATCGTAATGAAATTTCACCACCGATATAGGCTTCAACCTGTCCGTCGCACTCTAATAAAAGCGCTCCACTTTCATTAATACCTCTACAAATCCCCTGCTTTGATTTACCTGCTATTAATAAATTAACGGTTTTATTCAAAAAACAGTCCAAATCAAACCAGCGGGACAGATAGGGCTGCAGCCCTGTTTGTTCATATTGTGGTAATAAAGTCTGTAATTCATTAATTAACGTCGCGCTTAATAAGTTACGATCCACAGATGCACTGGTTAAATGATGTAAATCTATCCACGGTTGATCAATTAACTTTGCCTGCTCAGGCGGCATACGTACGTTAATACCTATGCCTATCACAGTATGACAAGCTTCAGTTGCTTGCGCATTTAACTCAATTAAAATGCCTGCTAATTTTTTTCCTTGGTAATAAAGATCATTGGGCCACTTTAAGGAAACACCTTGAACACCCACTTTCTCGAGTGCATTGACCGTAGCGATACCCACCAATAAACTGAGGCCGGAAACTTTATCTATGCCGGAATCAAAGCGCCAGTAAAAGGAGAAATACAGGTGGGACGCAAAAGGGGAAATCCAAGTTCGTCCTCGTCGCCCTCTTCCTGCTAACTGATATTCACTTATACAGCTTTGTCCGTTTTGCAAATTAGGGATGCGATCGAGTAACCACTGATTGGTTGAATCTAAAATCTGTTCAACGTGTACCATTTTATTTTTACTGAGCTGTTTAATTTTATCTGCATTTAAAAGGTCAATGGGCACCGCACTGCGATAACCTTTACCTGTTACTTTGTAAATATCTAAACCTATCTCCTGCAATGCCTTTATATAGTTATTAACAGAGGTGCGCGAAACGCCGAGTAACTCGCCAATCTTCTCTCCAGAGTGAAACTCGCCATCGGCTAATAAAGTTAACAGGACATTACCCTGTTCATTAAGCTCTGACATGTTTGATCACCTGTTTTAAGTTGGTTTCACCTTTACTGTCAATAAAACGCACTTCATGCTCCAAACTGACATTAAACTTATCTTCGACAGTGGCACGCACTAACTCAGCTAACTGAATAATATCCGCGGCTGTTGCATTTTTTTGATTGATTAAGACTAATGCCTGCTGTTGATGCACAGCCGCACCACCCAGCTTTTTACCTTTTAAGTTTGCTTGCTCAATCAACCAGCCCGCTGCCAGTTTAATATTACCATCCGCTTGTGGATAATTAGGCATATCCGGATATAAATCAAGCAAATCATCAGCTTGTTGTTTATTAACCACTGGATTTTTAAAAAAGCTGCCGGCGTTACCTAACAAATCAGGATCGGGTAATTTTTCACTGCGGATTTGACAAACAGAATGATAAATCTGTTTTGCTGTCACTTTTTCTGCTGCATCTAATTTCTGCAATAATCCGTAACGGCTGTGTGTTTGCCGCTTTTTAGGTAACTTTAATGTCACTTTAGTGATTAAAGCATTTTGCATCCCTTTACTTTTAAAAATGCTATCACGATAAGCAAATAAACATTGTGGCGCGTTTAAATTAAAGAATTCACCTGTATTTAAATCAACATATTCAACTGCCTGACAGAAATCTTTAAATTCAGTACCATAGGCGCCGATGTTTTGTACTGGCGCTGCGCCAACCACACCGGGAATTAATGCCAGATTTTCCAGGCCATCAATGCCTTTCTCAATGCAGTCAGTCACTAATTGATGCCAGTTTTCACCCGCAGCAACTTGTAAAAGATAATTATCTTGCGACTCAATAATTTCAACACCAGATAATTCAACCTTAATAACCAAGCCGGAGAAATCTTCGCAGAATAAAATATTGCTGCCCGCACCTAAAATAAGTACAGGTCGCTTTTCTGCCCGAACTGTTTTTAGCAAAGCTAATAACTCAGGTAACTGCTTAAGATCCTTAAAATGAAATAACGTCTTTGTCCTAGCGTCGATAGAAAAAGTATTAAATGCCTTGAGCGAGCTATTAGTTTCAATCATCATGGTGCCCTGTATTAATCGAGCAATTAGTTTACCTTAACAGCATCATGAAACAAAAAAAATAAAGGGGATGTTTTGCAGCCGTCTGATTTACAATTTATTGAACTGGAAAAGCTTAAACTTCCTTTAATAAATCAGTTTTATAAACGGGTTTATAAAAAAGGGCTGGCCAGCAAAGATGAAGCGGTATTTATTCTTAAAGATAAAGAGGTGATCTGCTGCGCTAAGTTAAAAACACTCGACGAGCAACTGCTGCTAACGGGGGTAGCTTGCGATCCGAAACACAGAGGAAAAGGTTATGCCTCGCTTCTTATTAATAAAATATTGCTTGTACAGACACAATCCATTTACTGTTTTCCCTACGCGCATCTGCAATCCTTCTATTCACAACTTGGTTTTGTCCTTGTTGACTCGCAAACGGTTCCCGAGATTATCGGCAAAAAACACTATTCGTACAGCAAGAACAAAAAGTTACTATTAATGGTTTACTGCTCAAAAAGAGACAATAACGATTGATAGCCCGACTCGGCCATCTGCTCAACAGGAATAAAGCGCAGTGCTGCGGAGTTAATACAATAGCGCACTCCTGCTGGGGCAGGCCCATCTTCAAACAGATGTCCTAAATGGGAATCTGCAACTGAACTACGCACTTCGGTACGTGTCGCAAATAGTTTTGTATCTGTTTTCTCTGTTAATAACTTACCGGCAATCGGTTGTGTAAAACTCGGCCAACCACAGTGCGAATCGAATTTATCTAATGAACTAAAAAGTGCCTCACCGGAAACAATATCAACATAAATACCCGGCACATTATTATCCCAATATTGATTATTAAAAGCGGGTTCAGTGCCCTCTTCCTGAGTTACATTGAATTGTATTTTATTAAGCGTTGAACGTAACTCATCTAAACTTGGTTTTTTATAATCGGACATTTCGACTCTCTTTGTTACTGCAAAGCGTTATACCCATGATACCTCAAAGTGCTTTATCAGGACTCAGCTCGGAGACCAGAATAAGGCACAGCATGAGGGCCTTTCGAGCGATTAACTGCGTTAATCCTCTATCGGTAGGTGTAAATGCAAGCATTTATCACCTTGAATGGTTGTTCCCTTATCGAATGCTGTAACGCAATACTGGTTTTCGAGCTGAGTCCCCGCAGGGCAAGCCAAATTGCACATTGAAGTAACATGGGTATATATTTAATAATACAGTTTTCTTCCCATAAATTAAACGCTATAAACTTTATGGTCATTTTTCTACCTTTATTATTAATAACAACTTGACGCATTTACTAAAAAACGGTACTTATTAACCAATAAATTAAATTTTTAGAGGTTAATTGATGAAAACCGTTTTTTCACTGCTGCCAACTTTACTCCTTATGCTTAATGCGTACGGGTGGCGAGTGTCTGAATAACATCAGTTAAAACTCCAAAAACCCGTGCCATGCGCGGGTTTTTTTATACCTGCGTATAAATCACATTTTTATACCTGCGTGTATATTACCTAACTCAAAAGAAGAGGGATTTCTTATGTCCGATCAAGTTATTATTTTTGACACTACATTACGCGATGGCGAACAGGCATTAAGTGCAAGTCTGACCGTAAAAGAAAAATTACAGATCGCATTTGCTCTCGAGCGTTTAGGTGTTGATGTGATGGAAGTCGGTTTCCCTATTTCATCTCCTGGTGATTTTGAATCTGTGCAGACGATTGCACAAGAGATTAAAAACAGCCGGGTTTGTGCTCTCTCCCGTGCACTACCTAAAGATATTGATGCTGCTGCACAAGCTTTAAAAGTAGCAGATGCATTCCGCATCCATACCTTTATTTCAACATCAACTATTCACGTTGAAAACAAATTAAAACGTAGTTTTGAAGATGTATTAGAGATGGGTGTTAATGCCGTTAAATATGCACGTAACTTTACTGATGATGTTGAATTTTCATGTGAAGATGCCGGTCGTACACCGATTGATAATTTATGCCGTATGGTTGAAGAAGCGATTAAAGCGGGCGCAACCACGATCAATATTCCCGATACTGTAGGTTATACGATTCCAAGTGAATTTGGCGGTATTATCCAAACCCTATTTAACCGCGTGCCAAATATTGATAAAGCAATTATTTCTGTACATTGCCATGATGATTTAGGTATGTCTGTTGCCAATTCAATCACAGCGGTTGAAAACGGCGCTCGCCAAATCGAATGTACCATGAATGGTATTGGTGAACGTGCTGGTAACTGTTCACTTGAAGAAGTGGCAATGATTTTACAGACGCGTAAAAGCAAAATGGGTTTCTCAACGAATATTAACCCGGTTGAAATTTCACGTTGCAGTCAATTGGTTAGCCAGCTTTGTAATATGCCAATTCAAGCAAATAAAGCGATTGTTGGTGCAAATGCTTTCTCTCACTCATCAGGTATTCACCAGGATGGCGTTTTAAAGTCGCAAAATACTTATGAGATTATCACACCGGAAAGTGTAGGTATTTCAACTAATAAATTAAACTTAACCTCTCGTTCAGGTCGCCATGTCATTCAGCACCGTATGCAGGAGTTAGGTTACCGAGATAGTGATTATGATCTTGAAGCGTTATACAGCAGCTTCTTAGAATTGGCAGATAAAAAAGGCCAAGTATTTGATTATGACTTAGAAGCGTTAATGTTCTTTAACCAGGTAAATAATGAACCTGAATATTACAAATTAGAAAGTATCAACGTACAGTCTGGCTCTGGTTTGGTGGCAACGGCAACGGTAACGATGACCATTGGCGATCAACAGAAAATCGTTGAAGCGGCAACAGGTAATGGCCCGATTGATGCCGCTTACCAATGTTTAATGCGTATTTCCGATTTAGATATCAGCATGGACAATTACAAAATCAGCGCCAAAGGTGAAGGTAAAGATGCACTGGGCCAAGTGGATATTGTTGCTACCTATAAAGAGCAAAAATTCCATGGTTTAGGTCTATCAACAGATATTATCGAATCTTCTGCTAAAGCTATGGTCCATGTAATGAACCATATTCACTTAGCAAAAGCGGTTGAACAACAGAAGAGAGAGCGCCTGCATACTGAACAGGTTTAATTTAACCTATTTTACAGGCAACCTTGTGTTGCCTTTATACTCAAACCATACCAATCTGCTTAATATTATGGTCTATTTGTGGAAGTGCGACTTCAGTCGCGCCTATGATATTGCGCGGTTAAAACCGCACTTCCAAAAACAAAAACAGATCAGTTAATTTTGCAGATTGCTATCACCTCAATATGCAGATTCCTCCATCTTGATGGTGGCTTGGGTATATTATTTTAAGAGAAGTAAAAAGTAATGAAAATCATTGTTATTCCTGTTACCCCTTTTGAGCAAAACTGCAGTTTAGTGATTTGTGAAGAAACCAATACAGCGGCGATTGTTGATCCAGGTGGAGACCCTGCACGTATTTTAAAAATCGTCGCCGAGCAGAATGTCAAGGTCGATAAAGTAATCTTAACGCATGGTCACTTAGATCATGTTGGTGGCACAGAGGCGACGGCAAAAGCGTTAGATGTGCCTGTTGTTGGTCCTGAAAAAGAAGATCTATTCTGGCTTGAGCAGTTAGAAGCACAGAGCCAACGTTTTGGTTTCCCAACCACCAGCAGTTTTACACCAAATAAATGGTTAGCTGAAAACGATATTGTTGAAGTGGGCAATATTAAACTGAAAGTATTACATATTCCGGGTCATACACCAGGGCATATCGCCCTGCTTGATGAACAAAGCAAGCAGGTGATTGTCGGCGACATTCTCTTTAATGGCGGCATTGGTCGTTTTGATTTCCCGCGTGGTAATCAGACGCAGCTAATTACCGGCATTAAGAAGAAGTTATTAACCCTGCCGGCTGAAACAATCGTTTATCCTGGCCACGGACCAACGACAACCATCGGCAAAGAGAAAGCCAGCAATCCTTTTTTGCGTTAATTGCCAGGTTAAAAAATAGAGACAAAAAAAAAGGGCTAAATGCCCTTTTTTTATAACCCCAAAAACCGATTACAGCGGGATCACGCGTCCATTGACGGTTAACTCGCCCTGTTCAAATTGTGTTTCTAAACTCAGTTTTTGATCCTGCTGCTTTAAAAAGCCTGTCATCAGCCCCATTTTCAATGACTCAGACAGAGTTGGCTCTTCCAGCAAAGCTTCAGGTAAAAACAAATTGCCATTACCTGAAACGTAATCAAGCAACATAAAGGGATTAACTACAACCTCCGAAAGTGTAGCGCCTTGCTGCAGTGTTATTGTTAAATAACCATCCACTGCCCCCCAGGGAGTTTGTGAGCTTAATTTCGAAAGGGTTAACTGCGCGCCATGTGCCATTAATTCCGTGAGCGCCTTGCCAACTTCTTGTTGATCACCTGAACCACTGCTTAAAAGATTAAGTGCAGGAGAATACAAACCCTTTATATCAAGCTTGATATGGTTGTTGGTAAATACTTTTTCTGTGCCGTTTGCAATTTGATAAGAGCTGATTTTCCATTCATTACTGCTGTCAATGGTATCGGTTTGCTCACCAGAACGACTGCTCCCCCGTAGTTCAAGCCCTTGTAATTGCGATTGAGCACTTTCTTGTTGGATAACAATTTTGCCAATTTCAGTAAAGTAATCATATTCATTGCCTGCTGAGAACAGGTTGAAATTAGAGCGAAGCTGCACTGAATCAACACTAAAATCGCCATCACTTGTTTGTGCATCTAATCCAGCCCAATTTAAATTAACCAATCCAGAATAATCGTGCAGATTAACTTGATAATCTAACTGCAAAGCTTTTGTTGCAAACTGCTCGGTTTCACTCTTATAACTGCCCGCCAATACATTTAGCTGGCCAGTTAATTGACCCAATAAATTAATCTCTTCTCGTGAGCTCACCCAGTTTTCACTGGCAAAATAGTTTTGTACTTTTTCCGCTAGCTCAGGATCAGCCAAACTGATTTTATTTTTTATTAGCGCCTTGAATGGGTAATGTTTTATTGAGCTGGTAACTGTAACAACTATCGGCGTTTCTCCCTCAAGCGTCACTGTAACCTGACTGATAGCAGTTGCCTTTAAAAACTGTTTATCATAACTAATCAGTTTACTTGAGAAACCTTGCTGCTGTTTTTTTGCAAACATTTTTTGGGTTTCGTTTTCTACCATTTCACCGACAAAGTAGGTACTTGATAATAAAACGACACTTAAAACAAACAAACCAATTAATAATTTTTTCATTGATATTCCAAGTTAATAATCATCTAGCGGAGATGCATTCAAAGTAGTTTGGGTATTACAGCGAGTAAAACACTAGTTGCCCATTGACTTAAAATGTCACGATATTGCTTCATTATTGAATTAAAACATTGTAGATTACAATAACAAGGTTACTTAAACACGTGATTTGTCTATTATTTATACTCAAACCACTCTGGTATACACAAGTTTACCATCTTATTTTTTAGGAGCATTAATGACTTCACATAAATGGCACTGGTTACATAGCCCAATTACCGGCGGTGTATTATTGGTTATCGCAGCATCGATTGCACTTATTTGGGCAAACATAATGCCCGATCATTACCACCACTTTTGGCACGACACCTTATGGGAAGTATCAACAGGTTTCAGTGACAAAATGCATGTCATAAATTTCCATAAAATTGCCAATGAATTTTTAATGGCCATATTCTTCTTTTTCATCGGTTTAGAGATTAAACGCGAATTATTAGATGGTGAGCTTTCCAGCTTTCAAAAAGCATCATTACCACTATTTGCGGCCTTAGGTGGGGTTATTATCCCTGCTGGTATCTATTATCTAATTAATATGGGACTTCCCTCTGCCAATGGCTGGGGCATTCCAATGGCAACGGATATCGCTTTTGCGTTGGGTGTATTAGCGATTGTTGGCAGCCGTGTACCTGTCTCCTTAAAAGTGTTTTTATCTGCCTTGGCTATCGGCGATGATTTAATGGCGGTTATTGTTATTGCCATTTTTTATACCGAGCAAATATTTGTTAATGAATTGCTGGTCGGTTTAGTCGGCCTGGTGATTTTAGGGATAGCCAACCGTGTAGGTGTCCGTAGCCCCATCTTTTATTACACTATCGGTTTAACTATTGTCTGGATAAGCTTCTTAGCATCCGGCGTGCATGCGACCATTGCCGGTGTGGCAGTGGCCTTTACTATTCCGTCCCGTCGCGAAATATCGATGGACAGTTACCTTGATCAAGCCAAGGTACTATTAGATGATTTAGAGGTTGATCGCCATTGTGAGAAGGATGTACTGACTAAGCATGCCATTAAGACACTGAAAAAAATCAAGGCAATCAGCTTTCAGGCGGCCAATCCGTTGCAGCTTAAAGAGGAAGCATTACATCCAATTTCAACACTGTTCATTGTGCCATTTTTCGCCCTTGGAAATGCCGGTGTTATTATTGATAGCAGCATGCTTGCTCAAATCACAAATCCAGTGGTATTGGGTATTGCTGCCGGTTTGATTGTGGGTAAACCACTTGGTATTTTCCTGTTTACTAAACTGCTTACGCTGTTAAATTGGGGACACCTCCCGAAAGGCATTACCTGGTCGCATGTTATTGGTGCTGGTTTCTTAGCAGGTATGGGGTTCACCATGTCACTGTTTATTACCGATCTTGCTTTCAAAGATCCTGAGTTCCAAATTATTGCTAAAGTTGCCGTCTTAGTGGCGTCAGTCATCTCTGGTATTATTGGCTACATTATTTTGATACGCACAGCAAAACAACCATAACCTATCCAAGCCTGCGACTCATTAGCAGGCTTTTTTATATTTTAAAATGGTAGCGATCAATATGAACGATGCAAAACACTTAAAAAAAATGAAAGCGATCAAAGAAAAACAGGATCAAAAAATTGCCGCTGCTGCTGAGGAACGTGGCGTATCGATATTACTTGCAGGCCCGGGGAAAGGGAAAAGCAGCTCTGCATTTGGTATGTTAGCGCGCTCCTTAGGTCATGGCCACAAGGTTGCTGTGGTGCAGTTTTTGAAGGGCTCAATGGCAACAGGCGAAGAGCTATTTTTCAGTGCCCATAAAAATGTCGATTGGTTTGCCATGGGTGACGGTTTTACTTGGGAAACACAAAACAAAGAGCAGGATATCGCCAGTGCCCGCAAAGCATGGGCAAAAGCACAGCAGCTATTAGCAGACGGACAATATCAATTAGTGATCCTTGATGAAATCACCTATATGTTTAGCTATCACTATCTGGATATTAAACCGACCATCGACGCCTTAAAAAACCGTCCTGAAAAAATGAATGTGGTATTAACCGGGCGAAGGCCAGCGCAGGAGTTAATTGATGCGGTAGATACCTACAGCCTGATTTTAAATGAGAAACATGCATTTAAAGCGGGTGTTAAAGCGCAGGCAGGTATTGAGTGGTAGATGAAAAACAGCTAGAAAATAGCCTTTGGGCTACTTTCTAGCTGATTATTTTAACTATTTTATTCCCGAGTGACGCAGCAAAGCATCGATATTAGGCTCTCGCCCCATAAAGTTTTTAAATAACACCATTGGCTCTTCACTGCCGCCTTTTTCTAAAATAGCTTGTAGGAACGCTTGTCCTGCTTGTTCATTAAAAATACCCAGCTCTTCAAAGCGAGAAAAAGCATCCGCAGATAAAACTTCCGCCCACTTGTAACTGTAATAACCAGCAGCATAACCACCAGCAAAGATATGACTAAAGCTATGCTGGAAACGATTAAATTTCGGCGGAACAATCACTGCAACTTGTTCGCGAATCGCACTTAAAACATTTTCAACTTGCGAACCAAGCCCCGGTTTGTATTGATGATGTAAGACAAAATCAAACAATGAAAACTCTAATTGGCGCAGCATCATTAATGCGCTGTTATAGTTTTTGCTGGCTAGCATCTTTTCAAGTAACTCAGCTGGCAAAGTTTCACCCGTCTCTACATGCCCGGAAATCAGCGTTAATGCCTCAGGCTCCCAGCACCAGTTTTCAAGAAACTGACTTGGTAATTCCACGGCATCCCATGGGACACCATTAATACCCGAGACAGATGATGATTCTATTTTACTTAACATATGGTGCAGACCATGCCCAAACTCATGGAACAGGGTGATCACTTCATTGTGACTAAATAATGCAGGTTTATCAGCAACAGGTTTAGTGAAATTACAGGTTAGATAAGCAACCGGCAGTTGTAATTCACCATTTACTAAACGACGGCGTACACGGCAATCATTCATCCATGCTCCACCACGTTTAAATTCGCGCGCATAAAGATCTAAATAAAAGCTGCCAAGGTGAGTTTGCTGCTGATCATAGATATCGAAAAAACGCACATCTTGATGCCAGCTATCAAAATCAAACACCTCTTTAATGGTTAAACCAAATAAACGATTTACCACAGCAAACAAACCATTTACGACTTTGTTTTCAGGAAAGTAGGGACGAAGTGTTTCATCAGAAATAGCATAACGGTGCTGTTTTAATAATTCCGAATAGTAACTTAAATCCCAAGCTTGCAACTCTTCCTGACCATCCATCTCTTTGGCAAAAGCTAAGACTTGGTCGCGCTCTGCAATTGCTTGCGGATATGATTTTTCAGCAAGCTCAGTTAAAAAAGTGATCACTTGCTCAGGGCTTTCAGCCATTTTCGTGGCTAAACTGTATTCGCCATAATCAGAAAAATCCAATAACTCAGCTAATTCATGGCGCAGTGCTAATAGTTGTTCGATAATTTCAGAGTTATCAAACTCTCCTGCATTCGGTCCTTGATCTGATGCGCGTGTAGCAAACGCCTGATACACCTCTTCGCGTAACTCGCGGTTTTTAGCGTAAGTAATAACTGGCAGATAACTTGGAAATTCTAATGTTAACAAATACCCCTGCAGCTGTTTTTCTTGTGCGGCTTGCTTAGCTGCTGCTAACGCACTTTCCGGCACCCCAGCTAATTCATCAACATCCGTTATTAATTTGCTCCACGCTAAGGTCGCATCCATAACGTGATTGCTAAATTGTGACTGCAACTGTGCAAGTTGTTGCTTAATCTCACCATAACGTTGTTTTTTATCATCAGATAATGCGATACCCGCTAATTTAAAATCACGCAAAGCATCATTAATCACTTTTTGCTGCTCTGCTTTTAAGCAAGCAAACTGCTCACTATTAGCAATACTTAAATACGCTTCATATAACCCCTTATGCTGACCAACAAACGTCCCATATTCAGCAAACAGAGGCAGACAGGTATCATGTGCTTCACGAAGCGCATCATTACTAACAACCGCATTCATATGCGAAACTGGCGACCATAATTTAGCTAAGTGATCATCCGCCTCATCTAAAACATTAACAAAATTATCCCAAGTAAAGTGAGTCAGGCTTTTTAATTTTTCTTCTATCAATGCTTTATTATCACTAATAGCTTGTTTCACAGCAGGTATTATTTGCTCCGGTGTGATTTGACTAAATAAAGGCAAACCATCAGTTTGGTTGATACTTGATTTTTCAGTATTATTCATAGCAGTCTTCTAAATAAAGGAAAAGTTACGGTTTTACGTTTATACCTATGATACCTCAAGGTGCTTTATCAGGACTCAGCTCGGAGACCAGAATAAGGCACAGCATGAGGGTAATGGTTGCTCCCTTATCGAATGCTGTAACGAAATACTGGTTTTCGAGCTGAGCCCCCACAGGGCAAGCCAAATTGCACTCATCTGCATCGTTATAAAATCTCAATGTAGAACAACTATACTTCAATTTTATGCCTAGCATCTAAGTACAATTTGGTTTGCTGATTTTGCACCTTGAAGTAACATGGGTATATGTATTATTTAGAGATATGGGCATTCAGCAAAAAATCAAGTATCGCTTTTTATGAGTAAAATATTAGCGATTAATTACATTTTGTGAGCACAACAGTAGGGATAACTGTTTGCTTATGGCAAACTACTGAGTCTAGTTTTGCCATGACTCAGGTTTTTTCAGAATGCAAATAAAAAAGATTTTTTCAATCTTCAAGCCATTAAAAGTAAAACACAGCCTATCCAATCGATTACTTGCTTATATTCTATTATGCAGTAGTGCGCTTGCGATCATTATCACCCTGGTGCAATTAACCTGGGACTACAAACAAGATGTTGGCAAAATTGAAGCAAGTATCGATCAGATTGAATCAAGTTTTTTACAGCCGATGGCAGCCAGTTTATGGAATCTTGACGAAGAGCAAATTCAAATCCAGATAGAAGGTATTATGAAGCTCTCGGATATGCAGTATGTTCGGGTGCATGAGGTGCTTGGCAATACTGAAGTACCCTTGATTGAACAGGGTTCATTACAAGAAAAATTTGATATCAGCAAAAAGTTTAACCTTGTTTATCAAGGCGAGATTGTTGGTACCCTGTTTGTTGCGGCTTCCCTAAACGAAGTTTATAAACGCTTAATGGAAAAATCATTACTTATTTTAGTTAGTCAAACCATCAAAACTATGGTGGTTTCAATCTGTATTTTATTAATTATCTATTATATGGTGATCCGCCATGTTAATAAAATTGCAGTTTATACACGTAATATCAAGCTCAGTACTCACAATAAAAATCTGATTTTAGAGGGCCGTAGAAACCGATCCTCCTCTTCCAATGATGAACTTGATGAACTTGTTTATTTACTCAATAAGATGCAGAAAAGGATCGTTGCCGAACTCACAGATAAAAAGATAGCCATCGAAGAGCTGCAACAAGAGCGTGATTTCTCTGCAACTATCATCAACTCATCAAGTACGGTTATCTGCTGTTTAGACTGTGACTTTAAAATATCGACGATTAACCCCGCAGCCGTTATTTTAACCGGCTATAGCCAGGAAGAACTGCACAAAAAGAATTGGTTAGATATTTTTGTTCTTGATGATCAAAAAGAAACGATGCTGAATAAACTTGAACACAATGAAGCCATCCAAGGTATCGAAATTGATATGCATGACCAGATGGGGGAAATAAATACCCTACTATGGACCTTTTCAGCCTTTTACGAAGGCATGAATATTAAATATTTAATCGGCTTTGGTCATGATATTACACCACAGAAACAGATTGAGCTGGAAGTAAAGCAACTCAACGACCAACTTGAAGAAAAGGTCAATACACGTACAGCAGCCTTAACAGAAAGTAACAAACAGATAACAGAAACCTTAGAACAACTAAAACGCACTCAGTTAACGTTGGTAGAATCAGAAAAAATGGCTTCATTAGGCGGACTGGTCGCAGGTGTCGCGCATGAAATTAATACACCAATCGGGATCAGTGTCACCGCGGCTTCATTCTTACAAGAAGAGATTGATCTGTTAAAAATTAAACTAAGCGACAATAGCTTAACACGCAGTTATGTCGAAAATTTAATCGAACGCATCTCGGAGTCGGGCCGTTTATTAAACAGCAACCTAAATCGTGCGGCCGATTTGGTCAGTAGTTTCAAACAGGTCGCCGTTGACCAGTCAAGTGAAGCTTGTTACTCATTTAAATTAGCGGACAATGTTAACCAGGTTCTTACCTCTCTCAAACACAAACTCAAGCAAGTTCCCGGTCAAGTGTATGTAAGCTGTCCAGAAGATCTTTCTATCTACAGTTTTCCAGGTAGTTTTTCACAAATTTATTCTAACCTTATTCTTAATTCATTAATTCATGGTTTTGAAAACTGGCAAGGCAAGTGTGATATTTATATAGAGATAAAACGCCAAGGAAAAACATTACATATAGATTATCGGGATACAGGTAAAGGTATTCCGAATGAGATTGCCGATCGCATTTTTGATCCCTTTGTGACTTCAAAGCGCGGATCTGGAGGCAGTGGTTTAGGCACGCATATTATTTACAATATAGTGAAGCAGTTACTTAAAGGTGATATCCAATATGTAACGGGTGAACAAGGAACACACTTTAAAATACAAATCCCTTACCAAGAAAAGATGCCCTCCTAAGTCATTAGCTAGCAGCCTCCAGGCTCTAAGTCTACTTTTATTCAAGGCAAAAAAAAGGCGCTATATCTAGCGCCTTTTTCATTATTTCAGAATGATATTAACCTTGGTTAACACCATCACTACCAGTACCAGTACCGCCAGTAGCATCAGGTATATCAGGTGTATCATCAGGAGTTGTAGCTGGCTCTGGTTTTACAGTGTCATCGACAACAATTGCAATATCTTTAAGCTCAGACGTAATAATAACAGTCCCATCTTCGTTAAATTCAACTGCTTCCGGTAAAGGAATATCAATAGTGAAAGCAACTTCGCTTAAATCTAAAGTCGGGTTTGCTTCGATATAATCGTCAACAGCAACAGAAACTTGTGGTAAAACCTGTGCGTATAAATTTGTAAGTTGTGCAGGCGTTGCATCAGGAGCCGCAGCTTTAAGGTCAACCAGTGTTGCAAATGTTGTCTCAGCTAAAACAGCTAACTTAGCTTGCTCTTCACTATAATCTGCATTATTAGTTCCAAAATCAACAAACAGATCTGTACCAGCAGGAATTAAGCTAGCTGGAATATTTAAAATAGTATAAACCGCTTCTAATGCACCCGCATTATCAAGTGTCGGATCATTTGCAACAGCAAGGGCTGCAATATCTGTATATGGATTAATAACAGATAAACCGTCTAATGTAGACATTGTCTGAGTCCATGGTACATCGGCTCCCAAATCATAGTCAAAAGTATCAGCATCACCAGTGACTGTAGTAGAAGTACAATCCGCAAGCGTAAAAACAGAGGTATTCAGTGCTGCAACACCAAATGCATTTGTGCGTCCTGTATAAGTAAAACCACCACATGTTGTAGTAACTATACCGTTTACAATGTAACCATCAATGGCTGTAACAGGTTGAGTAGCATTATTACTATCGCTACAAGCCGTTAAAAAGGCTGTTGCTAATCCCATAGCAATGACTAACTTGTTCAGTTTCATATTTCAATATCCTTTAATTTTATTTTTCGTTTTTTACTAAACAGCAAATGTAACATTATAATCAAAATTTTAAAATAAGTATCAACAACAAATAACAAATAACAAATAACAAGTGACAAGTGACAAACTTACGCTAAAACAAGTCATTAATTATAAGCAGTGTTTCCAGCTATGCAATATTTACCTATTTAATATATCTTGTGTAGCTCTCACGTAAGCGAAGCAGATTACTTTCAACATAGTTTTTTGATAAACGGTCTCGGTTAAAATATTGTTGATCTAAATTATATTGCAGGTTGGTTTTCCCAGCCCGATTACCGCCAACATAGTTAGCATCATTATTAATTCTCGAACGATAACCATAACCCCACTGCTCTAATGTTTTAATCTGCAAACCGACAGCAGGAGATAAGTTTTTACGTGTACCAAATGGGAACTGGAAAGTTAACCCCGCATACTCATGTTTTTCAGCATACCCGTCACCTGAACAAGCATATTGTGTCTTTGAAAGGTCACAGCTTGTATTTTGATAAGTGAGGTTCACAGACATATCGCCAAACCACTGCTTTATGCTTAAGCTCCCCCCCAAGTCACCGGACCAATGCTGACCATAGGTTGCTTCTAGCGCAAGATCCAAATCTCGCAGATAATATCGGTATGAGGCAAGTGCAGGTTGATAATTATATTCATTATTGTCATGACTAAAATCACCAATTTCTGTTTTGATTCGATGTGCACCAGCCTCTGATTCCCAGCGGGTTTCATTTAAAGCACCAAGGTAAGATTTATATACCTGCCCCGCACTAAATTGGGTAATGAAACCAGCAGGTAAAGCAAACGCCTGATGGAAAAGTATACGGTCTACTTCACTTTTATGGCGACTATTAGCAAAATACTGACCATCGTCATAACTATCAGAATGTGCAATTGGCAATAGATGACGAACATCCACTACCCCGCCCGGCCATAAAGACATCTGTAAATTACTACTCAATGCCAGAGAGTAATCAAATACCCCCATTTCAGTACCAATATTTGAGCGCAAGTGCGGTGAAAAAATAAAACGAGGAACAAAATTTCCTGATGCCTGTTTTTCAGAAAACCAGGCAACATCCTGCAGCTCTATAGCTTGACTGGAAATATTCAAACCGTGTGTTTTAACTGGCTGTTCTGCTTTCTGATGCAGATAATCTCGAAATGTTTTGCTATTACCAGCCACCTTTAAAACCGCTATTTGATTATTCAGCAGATAAAATTCAAATAATTCAGCCTCGCTATTATCGACAATCAAACCAAGAGCAACACCTAAACCATCTAATTCATTCCAGTTAAATAAATTATTTTCCAATGAAACTACTAATGTAGTTTCACGCCAACCAGTACGCACATTCTCAAAACCATACTCAACCAATATTTTTTGTAACCGCTCATTCTGCTGGTTTTTCTGTTCTTTTTGAGCAAGCGTTGATAGTGAAGGAAGATTCGCTTCTACTTGTTGACTTTGCTGTTGTTGTTTCTCTGAAATTTGTTCTTTTATCTGCTGTTGCTGCCCAGCCTCAAGCTGATACAACTCATTTACCCCGTTGCGGCTATAACGTTTTGCATCAGTACCAACAGCTAAAGGCAGAGTTAAGCCTAATCCCAACCACTGATTATCCCTATTCGTCGTTAGTGAGTCCGAATAAATTTGATAAGTGAAATTTGCTTTCCAGCCATAAGGCAGCCAGTTATCAGCTGTAAACAATTTGAACCCGGCATTCATTCCCGTTCCATCATAATCGCTTACTAACTGTAACCATTGTGTCGGTTGCCATTCTAAGCCAGCAAAAATACCTTGCAGATAATCACTGCCCATTTGATTTTCAATATCACCTTTTCCGTAACCGGCGGTTAAACGAAAATGATAAAAAGTATCAGCAAAAACTGACTTAGAGGCAACTGCATACATATTCTGATGCTTACTCGCAGCACCACCATAATCTTGCATACCCAATGCAAAACTAAACCAGTCTTCAGGCAAAAAAGGTTTAAAGTCATATTTGGCAGAAAAAGAGAGATCACTCGAATGTGTAGCTCCCCACTCAGGGCCATCACTCATTAATTTATGCGTATTTTGCACCGTAAACTCTAAACCGGGCAGCAAACCTACGCCCATTAATATGGTTTTATGCGCTCCGCAACCATAACAAGTATCATAATCAATATTATCTTCCCACTGATAATTCAGTGAAAAATCACCAAAGGGTAAAGCATCGGCATGTGGTATGCGCAATAAACCTGTAAATCCAGTTTGCGCCATGGAATTACTGATAGCTTGCACCTTGGTAGCAGGAGGTAACAAACAAACAAGCAGCAATACCGTCATTAAAAAACGCATAAATTCCCTTTCAAAAATGCTTTATCAAGTCGCCATAGAAGAGCTAGCGAACAATCGCCTGGGAGACTATCCGCCCCCCAGTGAATCTTACTAGCAATTAATCTTCAGCTTCACTTAATGGCAAAATCTGCTGTTCATCTTGCGCATACCAGCCTGCAATTTTTTTCTCTAAAATATCAACACCCAAACCTTTTAAAGAAGAAAACAGTTCAACTTGAACATCACCTTCAAAACGCTGCGCTTCTTCACGCATTTTTAACAGTGTCGCTTTGCGCGCACCCTGTTTTAATTTATCTGCTTTTGTTAGCAGGGCTAAAACCGGAATATCAGCATCAATAGCCCAGTAAATAAGCTGTTGATCAAGATCTTTAAACGGATGACGAATATCCATTAAAACAACTAAACCTTTTAACGATTCACGCTGCTGCAGATACTCACCTAATGAACGCTGCCATTTCAGCTTCATCTCTAACGGCACTTTAGCAAAACCATACCCCGGTAAATCGATTAAACGTTTACCCTCTTCAATTTCAAAGACGTTGATTAATTGAGTACGACCGGGCGTCTTACTGGTTCTCGCTAAACTTTTTTGTCGTGTTAAACGATTTAAAGCACTAGATTTCCCCGCATTTGAACGTCCTGCAAACGCGATTTCAATACCACTTTCTGGTGGTAAATGTTTATCTAAGTGACGAATATCTGGTGCACTAATTAAGAAATGCGCTTTTTGAAAATGTATTTTTTGAAATTCCAAGATATGCCTCGTTTTACTCATGTAGCAAAATTGTTACTTTTATTAAACTTGTGTAAACTACACCTGTTTTATTTGAAGCTCATTGTACATACTTTAAGAAAAAAATGGATAGTTATGAATAAATTATTAATGACATTAATTGTCACACTTGCCTTCTCAGTCTCAGTGCAAGCACAGGGTGACATTGAAGCAGGTAAGACAAAAGCAGTGACCTGTACTGCATGTCATGGTGCTGATGGAAACAGCCCGTCAAACCTTTACCCTAAATTAGCAGGCCAACATGCAAGTTATCTGGAAAAACAGTTACAACAGTTCAAAAATGGCGAGCGAAATGAGCCAATCATGCTCGGTATGTCTGCATCGCTTTCAGAGCAAGATATTAAAGATATTGCCGCTTATTACACGACCCAAACTACAGCACCAGAAACGGTAGCTGCTGAGATTGCTGATGCAGGACAAAAACTTTATATGGGCGGTGATTTACAGCGCAAAATTCCAGCTTGTACAGCCTGCCATGGTCCACGGGGAAATGGTTTAGAGCTTGCAAAATTTCCTAAAATTTCCAGCCAGCATCCAGCTTACCTAAAAGCACAGCTTGAAAAATTCCGTAGCAAAGCACGCAATAATGATCAAAACAGTATGATGACCGACATTGCCGCTAAACTTAACGATGCAGATATTGAACTGCTCTCTAAATATATTTCAGCATTACATTAACCGCAGCACTTTTCAGCTCTCTTTTAAAAGACGTTTCATACTATAAACGTCTTTTTTCTACGCTTTTTAAACACTCTTAAATCTGCTATTCTGCACATATCCAGCACAAAGCAAAATGCAAGCACAGTATTAAAAAATGAAAGGTAAATAATCATGTCTCGTACCAAAAAAAGTCGCACCGCAGGCAATTCAGAAGAAAAATTCAGTGGTCAACGCAAAGAAACCTCCTCACAAGCACAAGAAGCTCGTGACAAAAAACGTAAAAGTAAACTAAAAGGTAATAAATCTGGTGCTCGTAATGCTGCAGAGTCAAAACAAACACAGAAGAAAAATGCCAAGCAAGTTATCAATGAAAAGCGTATCGGTAGTCAAAAAGCGGTACCGCTGATTGTTGAAGAACAAGTACAAAATGAGACTCCCAAAGTACAACTTAAGCCGAAAGCAAAAGTGATTAAAAGCAAAGTTGAAGCGAAACTATCACCAGAAAAAGAGCTGGCTTTAATTGAAAATGATCAGCGCTTAAGCGATCTATTGGAACAACTTGATAATGATGAGAGCATCTCGCAAACTGATCAATCATGGGTTGATAAACAAACACAACGCCATCAGCAGTTAATGCAGGAGCTTGGCTGGTTGGATGACGATGGAGAAGAAGATCTTCTACAACAATTCGAAGACGCGGGTTCAGCGTTAGATGAATTCAAAAAATAACGAGTATAAAAATGGATTTTGATCTTTTACTGGCTGCTATTTCAGTTGTTATTATTATCGGTTTAGCGTTTTACGCAGGCATTTTGATGAGTAAAATCAAAATGCACAAAGCTCAGAATCTGCAAAGAGAAGAGCAGCAAAAAGCACAAGCGACATTAAAAAAACAACAGCGAAATGACAACATTTGTGAAAGTATTCGTTTTATTGCCCGCGCTACGGCGCAAAAGCAGTGTAATATTTCAGAAGCGGCCATTCGCTTAACAGTCTTACTGGAAACCTTATTACTTGAAAAAGCAATTGATATAGAAGATGAATACCCTGCTTTGTCGGAAATGTTTAATAAAGTAAAAGATATGCCTACCCATGAGCAGCGTAAAAAAGTCGCAGTAAAAGAGCTTAAAAGACTGGATATGCAACGACAGGTTTTTGAAGCTGAACTTGAAGAGACAATCATCAAAGAAGCCTCACAACTAGAGAGCTTTTCACTCTGAAATTCACAGCAAAAAGAGAAGAGAGATAGCAATGGAAAAGCTCGTTTGGGATCAAGCGCTAATTGAGAAATATAATTACAGTGGTCCAAGATATACTTCATACCCTACTGCATTAGAGTTCGATCAGAGTTTTACTTACCCTGAATTAATCAGCGCCAGTAAAACTTACCCAACTCGCCCTCTTTCACTTTATATCCATATCCCGTTCTGCCATAAACTTTGTTATTTTTGTGGTTGTAATAAAGTGATCACACGTCACCAAGAGAAAGCAGATAAATACCTCGATTACCTTGAACGAGAAATTAAAATTCAAGCGCCTCATTTCAGCTCTCGCCAGGTAAGCCAACTGCATTGGGGTGGCGGCACACCAACATTCTTATTACCAGCTCAAATTACACGTTTAATGAAGGTATTGCGTGACAACTTTAATTTTAAAAAAGACGCAGAATTAAGTATCGAAGTCGATCCGCGTGAAATTGAGTTAAGCACCATAGATCATCTTGCCCAAGAGGGCTTTAACCGCCTCAGTCTTGGTGTGCAGGATTTTAATAAAGAGGTGCAAAAAGCGGTTAATCGCGAGCAAGACGAAGCATTTATTATCAAGCTATTAACACGTGCTAAAGAGCAGGGTTTTCAATCAACCAATTTAGATATGATTTATGGTTTACCTCTGCAAACAAAACAAAGTTTTGCCCATACTTTAGAAAAAGTAGTGGAGTTAGATCCTGCTCGTTTATCAATTTTCAATTATGCACATATGCCTGCTCTTTTTGCGGCGCAGCGTAAAATTAATGAAGATGATATGCCGAAAGCAGCTGAAAAATTGCAGATACTGCAATATACCATTGAGTTTTTAACCCAGTCGGGTTACCAATTTATCGGCATGGATCATTTTGCAAAACCGGATGATGAACTGGCTATTGCACAGCAACAAGGCATTCTGCATCGTAACTTTCAAGGTTATACCACGCAGGAAGATGCCGATCTTCTCGGGCTGGGTGTATCGGCAATCAGCCAAATTGGTCATACTTATTCACAGAATCAGAAAAAACTGGCAAGCTATTACAGCCAAATTGATGAGCTAGGGCATGCACAATGGCGTGGCGTGGCTCTTAATCAGGATGATCTGATTCGCCGAGAGGTGATCAAAAAACTGATCTGTAATTTCAAATTAGACATTAAAGAGATTGAGCAAAAATTTGACTTAACATTTGACGATTATTTTGCTGAAGATACTAAATTATTACAGTGCTTTATTGATGATCAACTGGTTTTAATAACGCCGGAAACAATCACAGTACAACCCAAAGGGCGTTTATTAATCCGCAATATCTGCATGTGTTTTGATATTTATTTACGCACTAAAGCACGCCAACAACAGTTCTCCCGCGTAATCTAAATGTCCGACTTACCTAAGTCTGCAATCGGCAACTACTACATTGGCATCATGTCAGGCACTAGCCTGGATGCCATTGATGTGGTTATTGCACAACGTACAACCTCTGCTTTTAAACAGATCGCCGGTTTTGCCCCCGATCTGCCTGAAAAATTACGCTTGCAGCTTTTAAAAATCTGCCAGGATAAACATGTCGATCTGCAAACACTTGGTGAAGTTGATCATCTATTTGCTTTAACCTGCGCAGATGCGGTTAATCAACTCCTTAAAGAAAACCATTTTGATGCAGGGCAAATCAGCGCCATTGGCAGTCACGGGCAAACCATTTTCCACAGCCCACTTGCCAAGTTTCCTTTTAGCCAGCAAATAGGTGATGCCAACCTGATTGCTGCCAAAACAGGCATTCCTTGTGCCGCTGATTTTAGACGTATGGATATGGCCTATGGAGGCCAGGGCGCACCATTAGTACCTGCATTTCACCAGGCTTTATTCGCTAAAAAAGATGAAAACCGTGTCATCCTCAATATTGGCGGCATTGCCAATGTCAGTCTATTAACATCAGATAAACAAGTACTTGGCTACGATACCGGCCCGGGAAATATACTGATGGACGCTTGGATTAATAAAGTAAAAGATAAACGTTTTGATAAAGATGCACATTTTTCCAAACAGGGAAAAGTACTATCAGGATTATTAAAGCAATTATTAACCGATCCTTACTTTGCACAATCCGCCCCGAAAAGCACAGGCCGAGAAAAATTCAACCTTGCCTGGCTCGAACAGCAGTTAACTCAGTCTAAGGACGACTCATTTTTAGACGCCGATATTCAGCGGACACTATTAGAGTTCAGCGCAATCACCATCAGTGAGCAAATCAGACAGCAAAGCAAGCCGTGTGATGTTTTTGTCTGTGGTGGTGGGGCCTTAAATCCATTACTTATGGCACGGTTGCAAAGCTTAATGCCATTACATAATATTAATGATAGCAATGCCTTAGATATTGATCCTATGTTTGTTGAGGCGATTGCGTTTGCCTGGCTGGCTGAGCAGCGAATATTAAAAACCCCTATTGCACTTAAAACCGTAACTGGCGCACAGCAAGATGCTATTTTGGGTTGTGTTTATCTTCCGTAGGATTTTTTATGCCTTTATAACGGTAATAAATATAAGCGCCTATATGTAAAATCATTAATAGCGAGCTGGCAATTAATGTTAATAATAAAGCAATTGTTTCAACCTGTTTAGGGGCCGATTGATAGCAAATAAACCAGCCAGTAGCACTCGCAACCAGCAAAAAGAAGTTAAGCCACATACAAAATTTACAGCGCCCCAGTTTTTCCTTAAAAACATTTTTGTCACAGAATTGACATGCCACGATTTTTTCCTCTTTTTTGAAAATTATATTGCCATTTTTAAAAAATCAAATACACTATTATTTGACCTTTAATTGAGAGAGATACGTATGCACTATTTTTTAACGCTATTAACTATTTTATTCTCAGTTTCAGCTTCTGCCGAAATTTTTACTTGGGAAGATAAAAATGGTGTTACACATTTTTCAGAGAGCAAACCAGCATATAAAGCACAAATAACTCAAATCGATTTAACCTCGACAACTAAATCTTTGCCTGATAATGTCATCGTGGCAAGTTCAATACCATTAACAGAAGAAGATAAACTTTCGCAGAGTTTATACGTAGCAAAATAATGCTTTCATACTAAAAACATACGTTTATTCCAGCAGTTATCTTGGCTTTTTAGATGAATTAACGAGTTACACGCCCAACCACATAACTATCTGATACAACAGCAGCTGCAGGCTCTAGATCTCCTGAATTTGGACTCGCGTGACTGCAACGATCTAGCTTAGTTCCAACACCAAATTTCCAGGCAGATTTAAATCATTTCATTTGATATAGGCTGCAAAATCATTTACTTTCTTTATGCTACTTTTAACTGCACTGAGTTGAAAATAATTTATCTTTTGGAAAATCATCTATGAAATATATCGGCGCACATGTAAGTGCTTCAGGAGGTGTTTTTAATGCACCTAAAAATGCACATAATATTGGTGCAACTGCCTTTGCACTGTTTACAAAAAACCAGCGTCGCTGGGAAGCTAAAGCGCTTGATGAAGATACTATTCGTAAATTTAAAACAGCTTGTATTCACTATAATTTCAGCGCCGAACAGATCTTGCCGCACGATTCATACCTTATTAATCTCGGACATCCTGAACTAGAAGCATTGCAGAAATCCAGAGATGCATTTTTAGATGAGATGCAACGTTGTCAGCAACTCGGTTTGACGCTATTAAATTTTCACCCTGGCAGCCATCTAAAAAAAATTAACGAACATGATTGTTTATTACGCGTTGCAGAGTCAATTAACTGGGCGTTGCAGCAGACAACATCAGTTAAAGCGGTTATTGAAAATACTGCCGGGCAAGGAACTAATTTAGGTTATCGTTTTGAACAGCTGGCAACCATTATTGAACATGTTGAAGATAAAAAACGTGTTGGAGTCTGCCTTGATACCTGTCACACTTTTGTTTCCGGTTATGATCTGCGCACAATCGATGCATGCGACGATACATTTAAGGCGTTTGCAGATATCGTTGGTTTTGAATTTTTAAGCGGCATGCATATCAATGATAGCAAAGTGCCTCTTGCAAGCCGAGTAGATCGCCACGCATCATTAGGTGCTGGAGAAATTGGCTGGCCTTGTTTCCAATATATTATGCAAGATCCCCGTTTTGACAATATACCAATGGTATTAGAAACAACAGATCCCGATATTTGGGCAGCAGAAATCCAACAATTAAAAAGTTGGGCAAAATAAAATAAAAAAGTGATATTCTATACCCAGAACAGCTGAAAATTCAGGAATCAGCAAGCATTTTTGGGTATATACCCATGATACTTCAAGATGCGAAGTCAGCAAGGCAAAATGTGCCAAGATGCTAGGCATAAAATTGAAGTATAGTTATTCTACATAGAGATTTTATAACAACGCAGATTGGTGCCGCTTGCCTTGCCCTACGGGGTGCTAGCTCGAAAACCAGTCCCGCGTTGCAACAATCGAAAAGGGAGCACCCTTTAAGGATTAAAGTCTTTATTTTAATCCTACCGATAGAGGATTAACGTAGTTAATCGCTCGAAAGGCCCTCATGTTGCTCCTTGTTCTGGTATTCGAGCTAGTGCCTGACAAAGCATCTTGAGGTAACATGGGTATATACTTTTAAAGTCGTCAAACTGGCTTTACTATTATTAGCAATAATTTAAAAAAAAGGTCGCAAATGTCAATATTTCAAACTCTTAAAGATTCCATTCAATCTTACCTTGCCCCTGAGCAGTGTGAGTTTATTGAACGAGCCTACGAGTTTGCTTATAGCGCACACGAAGGCGTTACACGCGTCAGTGGCGAACCTTATATTACCCACCCTGTTGCCGTTGCTGAAATTCTGGCAGAGATGAAACTTGATGATGAAGCTATTGCGGCTGCGCTATTACATGATGTGATCGAAGATACAGAGATAACATATCAAGAAATCTCTGATGCCTTTAACCCCAGCGTGGCAGACTTAGTTGAAGGAGTGACTAAATTAGATAAGGTTAACTTCGAAAATAGGGAACAAGCACAAGCGGAAAATATTCGTAAAATGCTAATTGCGATGTCCAAAGATTTCCGCGTAATGCTTATAAAACTAGCCGATCGCGTACATAATATGCGCACATTAGACTCGCTGCGACTTGATAAACGTCAACGTATCGCCCGGGAAACCTTTGAAATATTTACCCCGATAGCAGATCGGTTAGGCCTCCACCACCTCAAAAATGAGCTGGAGAAACTCGCTTTTAAAGCACAAAACTCAGCACGCTATTACGTATTACAAGAGGCGATTAGCAAAGCTCGTGGTAACAGAAAAGATTTTATTCAGAGTATTTGTAATGAAATTTCCGCAAAATTAGACTGCATTTCAATTGACGCAAAAGTGATAGGACGCGAAAAACATCTTTATAGTTTATACCAAAAAATGCGCAAAAAGGGTTGTCAGTTCCATGATGTGATGGATGTGTATGCCTTTCGTATCATAGTTAAAGATCTCGACACCTGTTATCGTGTATTAGGACAGATGCATCACCTCTATCAGCCTAAACTTGAGTACTTTAAAGATTACATTGCAATCCCCAAAGCCAATAGCTACCAATCGCTGCATACCACTTTAATCACCCAGCATGGTGTCAATATCGAAATTCAAATCCGTACTGAAGATATGGATGCAGTAGCAAAACAAGGAATTGCTGCACATTGGAGTTACAAAGAGGGTAAAGGAAACTCCAAGATTACCGCGCAACTACAAACTCGCAACTGGTTCCAAGGGCTTTCTGAGCAAGAAGCGGATACAAGCAACTCCTTGGTGCTGTTAGAAAATATCAAACAAGAGTTGGGTAATAATGAAATCCATGTATTAACCCCGCAAGGTAAAATTATTGTTTTACCTGCCCATGCAACCCCTGTTGATTTTGCCTATGCATTACATACTAAAGTAGGACATCGCTGCATAAGTGCCACTGTGGATAAAGAGTTTGCACTGCTCAGTGATAAACTTGAAAGTGGTCAAACAATTAAGATTATCACCTCTGATCAACCTCACCCCCGCGCCGACTGGTTAAACTTTGTCGCCACTCATAAGGCACGGAACAGTATTCGCCAATACCTCAAACAACAACCCAAAGAGTTTACTATTCCAGAGGGAAGGCGTTTATTAAAACAGGCATTAAATAAAACTAATTTAACCGAGATTCAACAAGATAATATCGACAAGGTAATTGCAGACCATCACCTCGAAGATTTTAACGCCTTATTACATGAAATAGGCAGCGGCAAATTATTAAGCATTGTAATTGCCCGTCGTTTACGTGGTAATGCAGATGAGTTAACGGAATCAGAGCTAAAACAGCAAAACCGTCAAAGTGCCATCAAAGGTACGGAAGATATAATGCTCTCTTACGCTAACTGCTGTAAACCTTTACCTGGAGATCCGATTGTTGCACATACGAGTCCGGGTAAAGGCTTGGTTGTACATATCAAACAGTGCCACAATGTAAGTGGTTTTGAAAATGAGCTCGATAAATATATCCCCGTTGAATGGGATATGAACTTTATGAATCAATATGAATATTCTAGCGATCTCAATATCACCATGGTTAACCATAAAGCAGGACTAGCGAAACTGTTTAATATCATAGCCAAAAGTAATGCTAATGTAATGAATCTACAAACCACAGAATTACCTGATCATGTTTATTCAATTAATTTAACTCTAACCGTTATCAACCGAATACACTTATCTCGCGTGATGCGTCAAATTAAAAAGCTATCTAACGTTAAAAGTGTCAAACGCAGTAACAAAAAGAAATTTATAAGAGAGGAGCACTAAATGAAATTTATCAAAATTATACCGGTCTTATTAACTGCACTATTTTTATTTTCTTGTAGCGCTGAAACAGCTAGCAATATTGAACCTGCAATCAAAAAAATTGAACTGGCACAAATTCAACAACAATGGGTTTTAGTCGCTATTGACGGGCAACCAATAGATACAAAAATCAGTAGTACGTTAACGGTTGAAGCACCAGCAAAAGCAACCGGTAACCTTGCCTGCAACTATTTTTTTGGTACGCTTGAGCTGCAAAATAACCAGTTAAGAATAGATAAAATGGGTACTACACGTAAAATGTGCCAAGACCAAGTGAATGATATTGAAACGATTGTTTCTACTATTTTAGCTGACTGGTCAGAGGTTTTATTAAATGGTAATAAACTAACTCTAATTGGTAAGGCCCATAGGCTAAACTACAAAATTAAGCAGTAATACCTCTGTTTCAAGAACGTAATATCATCCCGATTGCGTTCTTGCCAACCCCACTAATCGGGCAAATAATCGTTTCAGTAAAGGCGGAATAGAATCCGCACCACGCTCTTCAACAGCACTGGCAATAGCTAACCCTAATCCTGGTTTTGAGTATTTATGTACCGCTTTATCGATAATTTTACTCACCGCAAACCGTGCCAAATCTTTTTCCGTATAATTGGCTGCTTCAAGATAAATATCTGCAAATCCATTTTCAAAAAATAGATGCTCAATATCTAATGCGGGTAAAATTGAAAGGCGATTAGCCAAAAAATCTTTACCTAATAACATATCCTCAACTCGTGTTGCATATTTTTGCCCGGCAGCATCTCCATCCGTTAATACATGCCACTCAATATGAAGATCCTGAGCGAGTTTAATTAGAGGATCAAGCCCACATTGAGCAAACTCGATAATCTGTACACCTTCCACCACGAAATGATAACCACAATAACGCGCGAGCTCTGTTAATAACCAGGTTTCAGTTTCCCCTTCGACCAGTAGCCATGAGCGAGCAAATAGACTGTGCGGACGATTCATGCGCACATGAAAGGCAATTCTCCGTAAATCATTACCTGAAAAGTGCTCTGCATTTAACGAGTAACTTTTGGTTAAGTCAGCATGCCGCACTAAACGCTGAATTCTGCTTAAAGGAAAAAAAGAGAGCAGCTGACTGGAGTTGGTACTGACCAACTTTTGCATCGGCAGTAATGAAAAAAAGCGCCAGGTAATCGCTAAATTAACTGGATGTAAATTATTTTCAGGCTCTTCAAGCAATAATATAGGGCTCGCCCCGCGCCGTAACAGGTGCTCTCCCCGCACTTCCAAGAACTCTCCAAATAATAGTAGCAACATCGCCCGATCACTTTTATGCCCGGTTTTTAATAGATCATTAAAACGGGTTAATGCCTGAAGAGAAAAAGGTCTTTGGGTATGAATATCATGTTCAAAATCAACCCGAGGGTAATTAAATATGCCGTAACGTTTAAACAGGTAATGATCAAAAAGATAACTTAATGCTTCATACCCCCTGCTCATCTCATATTCAGATAACTGCTGCGAAGAGCTAATCAAGCGTTTAAAAATTCGCTTTATTCTTGCTTCACAACGCTCTCGTTTGCTGTAAGCCTCAGGTGACTCAACTTCATCCATTTTTGTAATATTGCTACCCATGCGTAAAACTGGCGCTGCTGAGACTCTCCACTCCACTGCTCTTTAAAAGTAAAAACAAGGTGAATCAGCTTGTTAGTACTAATTTCAGGGTTTGGTGGTTGGTGAAAATCACTACTGGTAAATTTATAAGTTTTACGTGTGCCAGAGAAAAAAAGTGATAAGGCATCAAAAAGGCTCGACTTCCCCCAACTATTTTCACCGAGAAAAGCACTCAACTCTTTAACATGGATCGACAAACGATTAATACCGCGAAATCCGACTACTTCAATCTGATCTAATAGCATCGTTTCCCCTTAAAAAAAGTGGCCTTACTATTAAAAATATCAGAAGTAAGTAAGAAGACAAGCTAGGCCAATTTATTATTGAAAATATCAGAAGTAGGTAAGAAGACAAGTTAGGCGAATTTATTATTGAAAACAGGATCTACAGCAAGATCTTAAAAACTTTTGTTTTTATCAAAATAACATCGACGACAAATAATAAATTGATACTACACTGTACCTACAAAATAATTCCATACATAAAAAATGGTTAACCTTCAATAGCAATAAATTGATAAATGTAAAATTACTTTGCAATCACAAAACAAAAAAAATGGATGAATTAAAAATAATCGATGCAACTCTAAAGCGAGTTCCATTTTCATTTATTTAAAACATAGGAGGCTGAAAATGTGTGATATACATGCACTTAATATTTTACCAAGTCAGGCGGCTATTGATTCAATTGCAACTTATCGTTCAGAATTTGACAAAGACTCATTTGATTACACACAATTATTAAACAAACTGAAAAAAGCCTTTTATGAACTCAATTTTATGTGCAAGCACGATAATGCAGATTGGATGCGCGAAAGAGGCCATGATTACTTAAGCAACCCCAAATTATTTGGCCACGCACCATTGACCTATCTTTGTGCTTTTTTGGGTGAAATATTTAAAACATATGATCTGCCTGAACTGCTAGAAAAAGTAACACCACAAATTTTAAAGTGCGCGTTAACACGACTCGAAGAATTTAAATTACATTAATACACTGCTTTTAACAGTAAAGGCTAACGTCAGTTAGCCTTTTTTATCTGCAAACGATTTGCGCCTAGATCTAACCAACACTTCCCTTGGGTAAACTTTACACAAACTTTACAATTCGCAAGCCATTCTCCTGTTGCTTTGATTTAATTTTAATATATTATATTTTCTTTATTCCTTTATAAGTTAGTGCAAAATAGTTTGCATATTTACTTAAGGAAAGAGATAACCTAAGCCAAATTAGAATGGCAAAGCAATAGCAATAAAATGCCCGCGCAACAAGGATGTGAACGTTTCTCTGTTTCTCTCTCAAAAGTACAGGATTCTTAATTATGAATAATATTCACAACCTAACAATTTTACCAAAGCAACAAGCCATCAATTCAGTGGCCGCACTCAGCCAAGATTTCAACTCCTACTCCACTGATTTATCTGCATTATTAACAAAACTAAAAGAGACTATTTTAGAGTCAAAATTTATGTTTGGTCAAAATAATTCTGCTTGGATGTCAAAACGCGGCCGTGATTTTTTAGCAAATCCAAAATTATTTGCTTACGCACCATTAACTTATATATGCGCATTTTTAGGGGAGTTATTTAATAACTTTGAAATTAAGGACACGATTAAATGATTTCAAGTTACACTAAGCAAGCGCTCTTCCAGCAGTAAAAGTTAAAAAGCTTTATAGAAATTTGATTTACAGCGATTGTGAATATTCATTGATAATCGCCAAAAATTCAGCACCATATTTATCTAGCTTAATATGCCCTACGCCACTAATATTCAGAAATTCAGCATCCGTTAGTGGCAAAATCTCACTCATTTCAGAAAGTGAAACATCACTGAAAATAATATAAGGCGGTAAATCTTCACGATCAGCAATCTGTTTACGCAACTGTCGTAAACGTGCAAACAGCTTATTGTCTGATACGCTAGATAACACACCACGTTTCTTTTTCGCTTTAACCATTTTCAAACGCGGTACAGCTAAGTGCAAGGTTTGCTCAGACCTTAAAATTGGACGAGAGGCCTGTGTCAACTGTAACGCCGAACCGCGTGTTAAGTTCTGCATCAACAAACCACAATGAATTAACTGCCGTAAAAGACTTAACCAGTGCTCGGCAGAGTGCTCTTTACCAAGCCCAAAAGTGGACAATTTATCGTGCCCTAAGCTTTTGATACGTGCGGTTTGCGCCCCTTTTAATACATCAACAACATGACCCATGCCAAAGTGCTGCCCTGTACGATAAACACACGATAGAATTTTTTGTGCATCTTCAGTCGCATCATAACTTTTCGGCGGATCTAAACAAATATCACAGTTACCGCATGCTTTATGGCTGTATTCACCAAAGTAATTAAGTAATACCTGACGACGACAAGTTTGCGCTTCGGCAAATGCGACCATGGTATTAAGCTTATGCAGCTCAATACGAAGTTGCTCTTCATTTTCGTTTTTTTCTAGCAAACCTCGAATTTTTGCAGGATCAGCAGGATCGTAAAAAAGCATCGCTTGTGCGGGCAAACCGTCCCGCCCCGCACGTCCCGTTTCTTGATAATAGGACTCAATATTTTTAGGTATCTCATAATGAACCACAAAACGAACATTGGGTTTATCGATCCCCATACCAAATGCCACCGTCGCGACCACGATATCAACTTCATCTTTAATAAATAGATCTTGCACCGCTTGGCGTTCTTCAAGTGGCAACCCCGCATGATAACAACGCGCTTTTAAGCCCTTGCCAATTAATTTCTGACTTAACTCTTCAGTGCGCCGGCGACTGGTACAATAAATAATACCACTTTCATTTTTATGCTCTGCGAGATAATTAAACAGTTGAATCAAAGGCCTATATTTTTCAATCAGCAAATATTCAATATTTGGACGGTCAAAACTATGGATAGCAACAAGCGGATCATTAAACTGTAAACGAGCCAGAATATCTCGTTGCGTTGCATGATCAGCAGTGGCAGTTAAAGCCACTAAGGGGATATTAGGAAAGCGCTGCTTTAATTGTCCAAGTAATGCATATTCAGGGCGAAAATCATGCCCCCACTGTGAGATACAATGTGCTTCATCAATCGCAAACAAGTTAATCGGTAAATTTTCTAAACGTTGAATAAAATCAGGACGTAATAAACGCTCCGGGGCAATATAAACAATTTTCAATAAGCCCGTATGCATCTCGTTAATAATTTGATTTTGCTGGGCATAAGAGAGGCTGGAGTTAAGATAAGCCGCAGCAACACCACAAGCTCGCAGTGTATCTACCTGGTCTTTCATTAATGAAATTAGAGGGGAGATAACAAAACAGATGCCTGAACGCACTAATGCCGGAATTTGAAAACAGAGGCTTTTACCGCCACCTGTTGGCATAACCACTAAAGCATCATTACCTGCACACAGGTGGTTGATGACCTGCTCTTGCCCTTCTCGAAATGTAGTGTAACCAAACACATCAAGCAAAAGCTGTTGCGCACTGTTGGAAGGTTGTTGATTGACCATGCTGGTGCCTGAATTTAGATATTCTAAAACCGCTATTGTAATTCAGGCGGCTAAAAAAATCAGCTTAATAAACAATACAATTTCGACCGCTCTCTTTGGCTTTGTAAAGTTGCTTATCTGCCATGCTAATATGCCAATCCATACTTTGTGTCACATCAAAAGCAGATAAACCAGCACTGATGGTTAATCCCGTAGTAGTTAATTTGTTTAAAGCAGGATTGTTTTGTACCAATAAGCGTAAACGTTCAGCTGTTTTGGCTGCCGCTAATAAGTTTGTGTCAGGCAATAAAACAATAAATTCTTCGCCTCCCCAACGTGCAATAACATCCGTTGTTTAAAATACATTTGATTATCTATTTATTTATAAAACAAAAGCTTATAAGGCAGAAAAATCTTTACTAAAGAGTTCCACTTTTGACCAATCAGTTAATTCAATATCTTCTTTTGTATCTGTACTACCGCCCGTTATTTTCATAATCAACTGAATGATGAGTGTTTGCCACCAGTTATAACGTGAATATAACAAAGCCCCCGCAAACACGCCTTTTAAACGTGGCTGCCATAAAGACAATTGATCAAACTTGGTCATATAAGCATTATTTGCCGGGTTTGCCTTTTCTGGTTTACGTGCAGTTAAACAAACTAAAAAGAAAGCATTGGGTAACAGATCAAGTTGTACTTTGTGCTCATTCACAAAATGTAGTAGATTTTTACGGAAGTTACCATAACGAATCGAAGCACCAATTAGTACTTTATCATATTCACTAAAGTCGATTTCAAAGTGATCATCAACATTAAACAGGGAGATCTCCCCCTCTATCAATGCTGTAATTCGTTCAATTATTTTTAATGTTTGCCCATCAACAGATGAGTACAGCACAAGGGTTTTAGTTGTCATTTTTAATTTTTCCAAAAAACAGGCATAAACAAGACCAATAAAGTAAAGATCTCTAATCGACCGAATAACATGGCAATAATCATAATCCACTTAGATATATCACTTACTTCATTAAAATGAAGCGCTACTTCACCAAGGCCTGGTCCTAAATTATTGAGCATAGCAACTGTTGCAGAGAAAGAACTTAGCTCATCCATACCTGTCATTAATAATGCCAGCATACAGATAACAAAAACCAATGCATAGGTAGAGAAAAATCCCCAAACAGCTTCAATAACCCGATCGGGTAACGCTTTATTAGCTAATTTTATTTTATAAACGGCTTTGGGATGCACCAATCTTTTTAACTCGCGAAGACCTTGCAAATTAAGTAATAAGACACGTATCACTTTCAGTCCGCCCCCCGTCGAGCCTGCACATCCGCCAATAAAACTGGAAATAACTAATAAAACAGGTAAAAACAGCGGCCAATCGGCAAAAGATGTCGTGGTAAAACCAGCCGTAGTGGAAATAGAAACAGCCTGAAATAATGCCTGTGAAAAAGAGGTTTCTATCGACTCATAAACATGATGGTTCATTAGCGTAACAAAACAGATCACAGTTAAAACCACCTGAATAAAAATAAATGCACGTACTTCAGGATCTTGTTTGTAAATATTAAAAGAGAATTTTTTAGCAGAAAAAGCGCTAAAGTGCAGAGCGTAGTTGACCCCGGATATAATCAGGAAAACAACGGTAATAGTATTAATTGTATTACTGTCAAAATAGCCAATACTTGCATCATGTGTTGAGAAGCCGCCGATAGAAACCGTTGAAAAGCTATGACAAAGCGCATCAAACAGACTCATACCGGCAAGCCAAAAAGAAAGCATACAGGCAACCGTCAAACATAAATAAACATACCAAAGAGCTTTGGCAGTTTCGGCAATTCGCGGGGTCATTTTTGAGTCTTTAACAGGTCCGGGTGTTTCCGCACGATACAGCTGCATACCACCAATGCCTAACATAGGTAAAACAGCAACCGCCAAAACGATAATTCCCATACCACCAAACCACTGTAACATTTGCCGGTAAAAAACAATCGATCTTGGTAAATTATCAATATTTTCGATAACAGTGGCACCAGTCGTGGTCAGGCCGGAGAAAGACTCAAAAAACGCAGAAGCGGTGCTCATCTCAATACTTGAGCTCATTAAGAATGGGATTGCCCCCACGCTGCCAAGCGCAGCCCAAAACAGTACTACTATTAAAAACCCTTCGCGCACTTTTAAATCTTTTTTTAAGCGTCTATTGGGCATCCATAGCGCAAAGCCAATTAATAAAGTAACCGTGAATGCAGCCAAAAAGTCATTACCACCGCCATCACCATAAAGTGACGCGATAAACACGGGAGGCAACATAGTCAGGCTAAACAACCCGATTAACATACCAACAATTCGAATAATTGAACGAAAAGCCACAGCCTTATCTCTCTTTAGCTGGCTTTAAGGGGAATTTTTTTCGCAAAAACTTTTCCTTGTGTAAGCGATTTGAGTTGCTCGATAAATTGTTCTGCAAACTGCAAATCAACTTCAATAAGTGCATTTACTGACTGCAAATACTCTACCTGCACAATACGTCCAGATTTGGATGCTAACAAGCTTTCTATCAACGCCATTTGAGCATAATCACAATGTAGCTGATATTGTTGATAAAAACGCTTTTCAATTGTCTGCATCTGCACGACTAATTGCTGTATCCCATTAGAATAAGCGCGCACTAATCCGCCTGTTCCGAGCTTTATCCCTCCGGAATAACGCACCACCACTGCCACTATTTCACCAAGATCAGTCCCTTGTAAGATACTCAACATTGGTTTTCCCGCAGTGCCTTTGGGTTCACCATCATCACTACAGCCCATTTTTACACTGTTTTTAGGACTTGCGGCAATATAAGCCCAACAATGATGCCTCGCTTCTTTATGTAAATTTTTTATCGATTGCAGATAATCTAATGCTTGCTGCTTGCCTTCAACATGTGCCAAATAAGTAATAAAACGACTTTTTTTTATCTCTTCCTGAAAAGATAAATCAGCCTGCAAAATAGCATAAGGTTCAGTCACAAAGACTCCATAACAAATAAAAAGGAGAATGAAGCAAAAGAAGCTATCTTATCTGAGCTTCTGCGATTAATTAGTACAATCATAGCCAGCAGCTTGCCAGGCTAAAAATCCACCTGCAACTGAATAAACATCTTTAAATCCCATCTGCTGTAAAGAAAATGCCGATAAAATCGTACGTGCACCTGAACGACAGAGCAGATAGATAGGTTGCTCAGATAACAATTCAAGTGTTGCAAAGCGTTCAGAGATGCTTGCATGACTGCTAATTTGCATCTCCAGAATACCACGAGGAATAAGCAGCGCATTAGGAATGGAGCCCGCATTCGTTTCTGCAGCTTCGCGAATATCAATAACAATCGCTTGCGGATTTTCTTCAATAATAGCTTTCAACTCTTGTATATCTACCTCTTGCACTTGAGGGCGAATCGACTCAACAAGTTCACTGCCATTCATAACCATTTTATTAATCCTTTATTCTGTGAAGTAATCTTAAAACGAATGATAAAGTAGATCTAACAGCATTTTCCCTTGATCTTGCGCTACAAAATCAGGGTATAACGCCTGCAGGGTTTGTAAGAATACTTTTATCACTTTCTCATCAAAGGGTTCGATACTGCGTGCTTGTAGCTTTCCTTTACATAACAAAGCAATATGCTTTTGATCAACCCCCTGCCAACTTTTCGTTTCACTGAACAGCAAAAACAGTAACTGGTGATAACGTAAAAATGTTTCTCTTAAATGGCCTACAAAAATAGTTAATAACAGATCATCGCTTATCACATAAAGTCCATTTTCAAACCTCAAGACACCGATCTCTCGTAACTGTTTTAACCCCTCTTCCATTAAAGGCATTAGATCTTGCTGATTATTTAAAAAATATTCAGCCTGTAGAAAAGGATAAATTTTAGACGCATAACAAGCAATATTATCAAAAGTTAAGGCTTTATTTTGCCACAATAAATAACGCACTGTATTACATAATAAACTTGGTAAGACAAAAAGATGAATTATATTATTTCGATAATAGCTGAGCTGTATTGCCTCTGTCTGCGAACAGACAACCAGACCATCACGCTCAGCAAACTTATCTAAAACTAAAGCTTGCTGATAAATATCACCAGCACCGCCTTGCGCGTAAGTCAGCAGACTATTTTTATTTAGTAAAGCAAGTAGCTGTTGGTGCTTACTAATATGCTCGAAAAATAGCGGTTTTTGTACAGAGAAGTTTTTACTTGCTAATAAAATTGAAGCACACAAAGGTAATGCATTAACCGCAGTTGCCGCGTTGATACCAACCATCACGTTATGGGCAACTTGCTGCACCTGCTTTTTAAATTGCAGATCATCAATCTCAGATTGTTGCCAGTTTGGAATTTCTTTATCAAAGTGCTGTTTAATATTAATCGGCTCACCAAAATTAACAAAAGCCCGCCCAAAGTTACCAAGTTTTCTAACAATCCCTAAAACTTGCCAAAAACTCTCTTTCTCTTTTTTCTGCCCAGCCAACTCTTTAGTGTAAGTACTTACTTCCATTATGTGATCATAACCAATATAAACAGGCACGATTAAAACATTACGCTCTGGTTGATTTAAATAGGTCTGCAAAGAGGTTGCTAACAAACCTGTTTTAGGTGGTAGTAAACGCCCCGTGCGACTGCGTCCCCCCTCAGTGAAAAATTCAATCGGATAACCTTGTTTAAATAACATTGCAAAGTAAGCTTTAAACACTTGCGCATACAGTGGTGAGCCTTTAAAAGTACGGCGCAAAAAGAAAGCACCGGAACGCCTGAAAACAGCCCCTGCCGGGAAAAAGTTAAGATTTACACCCGCTGCAACATGCGGAGGCACTAGACCTTGCTCGAACAATAAGTATGAAAGTAACAGGTAATCCATATGACTGCGATGACACGGCATATAGATAATTTCTGCGCCACTTTGACAAGCTTGGCGAACTGCTTGTGCATGATGCACTTCAATACCTTGATAGATATGATTCCATACCCAGCTTAATATTTTACGGAATAGGCGCAGAAATGAATAAGAGAAGTTAGCACTGATCTCCTGCAGATAGGCCCGACACTGAGACTCAATCTCAGCTTCGCTCAACTGTTCGATTTCAGCCCTTTCTTTGATCACTTGCTGCAAACTCGGTTGCTGTAAAACAGCGTTAATCATCTCTTTTCGATTGGGTAATTTAGGACCGATACTGCTACGTTTTTGATGACCAAAATAACTGATTGCCACTTTTGCCAGCTTATGCGCTAACTGCTGCGCCGATTTATCACGCTGGCATAGAGCTGCAATCGAAATAGGGTGATTAAAACGTACTAAATGATCTTTGCCATTTTTTAACACGATCAATGACTTATGCACAGCACCGACTCGGCGCTGGTCAAGCAGATCAAACCATGATTTTTTACCTTGTTTACCAGGATTTCTTCCCCAATAAAATGTGACAGGCACTAACTGAATATCTAAATTTTCATCCGCTTTATGTAAATTTAATAACTGCTGGTACTGATCCAAGTAAGGAGCATCTTGATTTTGTGCTTTTTTTTGTGGAGCTGATTTTTGTGAGAAAAAAGACCAGTCATCAATAAAAATAGCGGCACTTATGCTTTGCCCGTTCACTTTTATCGCTAGATAGGGATCCGGCAACCCCGCCTTTAAACAACTTGATTGCAGTCCCAACAAGTCACTTGCACTGTTTTGCTCCACAACATAAATAATTGGCCGATTCAGATCGAGCTGTAATTCAGTAATAGCCTGTAAAGGGACATGATGACTAGTTACCCAATATTTATTAATTAAACGAGAAAAAAGAGAGCCTTTTGCTAACACAATAAAACCTTAGTAACTTGGAAACAGACAACTTAAAAAAGGGCAATGTTAACATATAAAAGTGTCTGAAATAGCAGCAGCAAGTAAAACGGCACAGGAAATAGCGCGCTTTGCTAAAATAAACACAGCAAAAAAATATTAAAGCGCTAATTTTTAGAGCTGATTTTACATTATTATAAATAGTGGAACGTCCTTTGCTTAGTTTTATTTATATTCAAAAATAAACAAGATTTAAGGAGCAAGGTGATGAAATATTTGTTATCGACACTACTAAACCCACTAGTTGCGCTACCAAATCAAAAAGAGTCTGCTTTACAAGCGAAATTTTGTAGACTGATTGCCCAGAGCGATTTCCACGGCATCCTGCAATTATATCTACAGAGTGAAGCAACCGGGCGTCAAGAGTTATTGAAAGTAATTGGAAAAAGCGCCAATTTTCAGGGGTTTGTTGATTATTTGACGGAACGACCAGATAATTATTTAAGTCCCTTTTTTATAGCTGTGATGTATTCCCACTCAGCAAGAAAATCATTTCAACAGAGTATAAAATCGAAGCAAAACCATCTGCATATTGGGAACATGGTTTATTACGCACAATCCGCTTATGAGCTTTATGTTAAAGCTCTGCCGGGATCCAATAAAGATGTTTTAATTTACAGTCACCTAATTGATAACTTATTGTTACTTAATGAAAATATCGAAACTGCAAATCAATATTACCAACATGCTCTGCACTGGGATGCAAATAGCTTTCAGCTGCATCAGGCAATGACCAATCTATTAAGTCAAAAAGGGTTCAGTGGCCGTAAACAAGCTTTCGAATTAGCCAAAAAAGTGACTAATTATGCCGCAGCGGGGGACCCCAACTTACATCTTTTGCCCCTTGCTCATATTCAAGAATGGTTATTTCTTTGCACACAAAAATCCAAAAAACTGCAACAAAACTACTTTAAACGCGCTTCAGTAGAAGTTGAAATTGAACAAGCTTATTCATTATTTGCAGAACAGCGTAACCATGACGTTAATAGCTTGCGGGCGAGCCAAAGCTTTATGTTCTGTTTTTATATGAATAACAACCAGCAAAAGTTAGCGCAAGAACTCTCTTTTAACCAAAATTATATCGATTTTTCAACTGCACCCTGGGCCTATTTGGGACAACCCAAATTACGTTACAACTTAATCCTAAGACAATGCAACTTACTACCCCCGGCAAGTTCCCGCAGCACTCAAATCAAAACATCCTGGCGTAACTATTTTAATAAAGAGGTTATAACGCAATAATGAAGAAATTAAGATCACTTACTTAAACAGCAAGTGATCTTACCCCCGCCTTTTGTTAAAGTAACGATCTCAATAAAACAACTTACAGGTTTCTCTTTTCATGCAGAAGAACACCGGATTAAAACGCATTATTCTTGCCACAGGTTATTCAACACAAGGTTTAACAAGCGCCTTTAAACATGAGGCGGCATTTCGCCAAGAGTTATTATTAGCTGCGATTTTAATTCCACTTGCCTGTTATTTAGATGTTTCGCAAATCGAACGTATTTTATTGATAGCACCTGTTTTCTTAGTAATGATTATTGAGATCATTAATTCCGCGATTGAAGCTGTGGTTGACCGAATTGGTAGTGAACACCATGAATTGGCTGGTCGAGCAAAAGATATGGGCTCAGCAGCAGTATTAATCGCCTTAATTTTAAGTGCATATATTTGGATTGAAATCCTTTTTTTATAAACACGATTAACAAATTTAGGATTTTAAAATGGCAGATAAACCACCTTATTCAGCAAAAAAAAATAAAACCATCTCTCCGATTAAAACCGTGCCTCACTCTTTTGAAGCTGAACAAGCTATCATAGGTGGTTTATTACTAAATAATGAAGCATGGAATGATGTAGCCGAGCGAGTTGTAGACCGTGATTTTTATCATCGCGCGCATCGGCAAATTTTTTCCACCATCGAACTTCTCAGCAGTGAAGATATTCCCGTTGATTTAGTAACACTTTCAGAGCACCTTGAAAACAAACAGGAGCTTGAAGGGATAGGTGGTATCGCTTACCTTGCAGAACTGCTACAAAACACGCCTAGTGCCGCCAATATTAATAACTACTCAGATATCGTGCGCGAGCGTGCCATTGTTCGAGAGTTAATTGGTGTCGCCAATGAGATTGCCGAAGCGGGTTATGAAACAGAGGGACGAGATAGCTCGGAACTGCTTGATTTTGCTGAAACCAAGGTATTCCAAATTGCCGAGGCGCGTAGTAATAAAAATGAAGGCCCGCAAGCGATTAAAGATATCTTAAAAGAGACAGTCGCTAAAATTGATGATTTATGTAAAAACCCACGAGATGGTATTACAGGTTTATCTTCGGGGTATAACGATTTAGATCAGATGACTACCGGATTCCAACCAGGCGATCTGATTATTGTAGCAGCACGTCCATCTATGGGGAAAACCACCTTTGCGATGAACCTGGCAGAACATGCCGCACTTAATGCTGATAAAGCCACGCTTATCTTTTCATTGGAGATGCCGGCAGATCAAATAATGAACCGTATACTGGCATCGCTGGGACGTATTGATCAGGGTAAAATCCGTACCGGTCAGCTTGATGAAAATGACTGGGCCTCGCTCTCTTCAACTATGTCAATTTTATTAAACCAAAGTAAGATGTTTATCGATGATAGTTCCGGCCTAACGCCGACCGAACTGCGTTCTCGTGCACGCCGTATCGCACGTGATCACGGCGGTATCAGTATGATCATGGTCGATTATCTACAACTGATGCGCGTACCTTCATTAAGTGAAAACCGTACTCTAGAGATCTCTGAAATTTCTCGCTCATTAAAAGCTTTAGCTAAAGAGTTACGCTGCCCAGTTATCGCGCTTTCACAGCTAAACCGTGGCCTTGAGCAACGCGCCGATAAACGCCCTATCAACTCAGATTTACGTGAATCCGGTGCGATTGAGCAGGATGCCGATCTGATTATGTTTATCTATCGTGATGAAGTTTATAATGAAGATAGTAACGATAAGGGTATTGCTGAAATCATTATCGGTAAACAACGTAACGGCCCGATCGGTAAAATACGTTTAACCTTCCAAGGACGTTATTCTCGATTTGATGATTATACGGGTGCTGCTTATCATGGTGATGAATAAAATCAGATTCAAGTTTATAGGGTAAACGGATGCAAATTCAGTAAAGTACCTTTAACCTTGCAATACGTTATTGTCGATTTGATGATTATACGGGTGCTGCTTATCATGGTGATGAGTAAAACCATGCTGAAGCTTATAGGGTAAACGGATTCAAATTCAGTAAAGTGCCTTTAACCTTACAAGGGCGATATTGTCGATTTGATGATTATACGGGTGCGGCTTATCATGGTGATGAGTAAAATAATGCTGAAGCTTATAGGGTAAACGGATTCAAATTCAGTAAAGTGCCTTTAACCTTGCAAGACGTTATTGTCGATTTGATGATTATACGGGTGCTGCTTATCATGGTGATGAATAACCCATTGATAACAATAAATAGAGTCTTTAAATGAATATCACATACGCAGTTATCGATTTAAATGCATTACAACAAAACTTACAAAGTTTGCAACAAACCGCCCCAGGCAGCAAAGTACTCGCGGTAGTAAAAGCCAATGCATACGGTCATGGCATGGTCAAAGTGGCGGAAACATTACAGGATGTACATGCATTCGGTGTGGCACGCCTTAACGAAGCGTTAATATTACGTGATGCTGGCATTAAGAAACCGATCGTTCTACTAGAAGGTTTTTTTAACAACAGTGATCTGCATACTTTAGTTGCTAAAAACTTACAATCAGTGGTTCACTCTGAGCAACAAGTTGATGCTATTTTAAAAGCAGATTTAGCCAAACCACTACAAGTTTGGTTAAAACTTGATACTGGCATGCACCGTTTAGGCTTTCCCCCTGAGCAATTTGATTCTGTTTACCAGCGCCTGCAAAACAGCAAAAATATACAACAACCAATCAACTTAATCACCCACTTTAACTGTGCAGATGAACTTGATAATCCAATCACGGCTTTACAAATTAAGCTATTTAAACAACATATAAAAAACAACAGCGGTTTAAATTCACTAGCTAATTCAGCGGCCACGCTTGCTTGGCCTGAAGCGCATAGCGATATAATTCGCCCAGGCATCGCTTTATACGGCGTTTCGCCGTTTGCAGATAAAAGTGCAGAAGATTTTCAATTAAAACCAGTGATGACCCTGAAATCACGTTTAATCGCAGTGCGTGAACATCAAGCGGGGGAAAGTGTTGGTTATGGCGCAAATTGGACAGCCAAACAAGATACAAAATTAGGTGTCGTTGCCGTCGGTTATGGTGATGGTTATCCGCGAATGGCTCCTGAAGGAACACCCGTTTTGGTTAATGGTCGATTAGTACCTATTGTTGGTCGTGTTTCGATGGATATGTTAACCGTTGATTTAGGCTTAAACAGTTCAGATCAAGTCGGAGATGATGTCACTTTATGGGGAGAAGGGTTACCTGCAACGCAAGTGGCCAAGCATATCGGCACTATCGCCTATGAATTAGTGACCAAATTAACCTCTCGTGTTGCGCTGCAATACCGCGAATAAACAGCAAACAATGAGTGCTATTTTTCAGGTTATACAGGCCAAGCTATTTTGTTATCAGTTAGCCTTTACCTGCCCGCTAAATTTTAATGGGCAAAAACTTACTTGCCGTAAAGGACTTATCTTACAACTACAAGATAACAGTGGTCATTTAAGCTTTGGCGAAATAGCCCCCTTACCCGGTTTTAGTGACGAGAATTTAGCACAGGCAACGACACAAATAATCAGCGTGTTGGAAAATGGATTAACACACTTAAATCAACAAGCCGACTTATACCCAAGTGTGCAATTTGCTTTGGATAACGCTTTACACAATATCCCGCTCACAAAAAAGGCAGTCAGCCCTGATATTATCCCTTTATTACAAGGCGACAATAATAGTGTTATAAAACAGTATATTGCTTTAAATAAACCGGTTATTATCAAACTTAAAGTCGCGCGACAGAGCGTTCAACAAGATATTTTATTATTTAAGACATTAACTTCTCTTAATCCACTTTTAGCGGTTCGTTGCGATGCTAATCAAGTCTGGAAAAAAACAGAAGCAAGCCATTTTTTGGGCGGTATCAACACTAAACAACTCGATTATATTGAAGAGCCAACGGCAAGTTTTAAAGATAATCTGCAATTAGCAGAAAAACATCAAATCGGGCTGGCACTTGATGAAACCCTGCAACAGACTAACTTTTGCTACCAACACTCCGACCATATCAAGGCACTGATTTTAAAGCCGACCTTAATCGGTTCATTAAGCAGAGTACAAAACTTTATAAATATTGCCAAACAACAGCAGTTACAAGTGAGTATCAGTTCCTCTTTTGAATCTATTATCGGCTTACTGCAATTAAGCTATTTAGCTGCTTTGTATAAGAAAAAGTGCGACATTTCATTAGGTATCGATACTTTAAAATATTTTAAGCCAGGTTTATTAACAGATATAAATCGAATTCAGCAGGATATACAGGAGTTGGAGTGTTTATGGACAAGCAATTAAATTATTGTCCCGTGCGCTTTCAAGCGCTCTTACAACCTGATGGCTTAGCGATTCAGTCTGATCAGCAATTACTAAGCTTTAAACAACTTGATCAGATGATAGATTTGTTAGAAAAGCAGTTACTGTTACATGGATTAAAAGCAGGAGACAGATTAGTCTGCATTGCGCCAAACTCTGTAAATCTTATTATATTGCAGCTGACTTGCCTGCGCAGCGGGGTTATTTTTTGTCCAATAAACCCTCGTTTTAGCGCTTATGAAATACACGCCAGACTGGAGATTCTTAACACTGAGTTTATCTGGCTGGAACAGATAAAATCACCAGCAGATTTAACAGGCTTAGCGTTAGATTTCAGCCTAAACAGCAAGAGGGAGGTCAGCCTCTCTGCACTGAAAATCAACCATCAGCAGGTGATAAATATTATTTTCACCTCAGGGAGTAGCGGTCTACCGAAAGCGGTAATGCATAACTTTAGTAATCATTATTACAGCGCATTAGGATCACAAGAAATCATCCCCCTAAAAAGCGGCGATAAAAATTTGCTCTCCTTACCTCTGTTTCATATTAGCGGTTACGCCACTGTGATCAGGACAATACTTGCAGGCGCAACACTTATACTAAGTGATACAAAATTAAATATACACTTACTTAAAAAACAAAAAATCACTCACCTCTCTTTAGTTGTCACACAGCTTTATCGTTTACTAGGCAAAGCAGAGTTTCAGAAAAGCAGTCTAAGTATCAAACACCTGTTACTCGGTGGCAGTGCCTTTTCTAAGCGATTATTAAAACAAACTAAGCAACGTGGTTTTACTTATCATTTAAGTTACGGCTTAACTGAAATGAGCTCTCAAGTTGCCACATCAACTAACAGCCAGTGCTTGCATATATTAAAAAATAGAGAGCTGAAAATAATAAATGATGAAATTTTACTGCGTGGAAAAACCCGTTTTGTTGGTTATTTTAACGGGCTTATGGCAAATAGTTTGATTCCTGAAAAACAATGGTTTGCCAGTAAAGATTTAGGCAGGAAAGTTGGGGATAAATTACAAATAATTGGAAGAAAGGATCGTCTGTTTATCTCTGGCGGTGAAAATATCCAACCCGAAGAGATTGAATTTATACTGCTAGGCTTTCCCGCAGTAAAACAAGCTTACGTAGTCGCAATTGACGATCCCACCTTTGGAGAACGCCCGGTTGCTTTTATCGACTGGCAAGACGGAAAGTGTTTACAAGGCCAACTCGATCATTACCTAGAGGATAAACTGAGTAGTTATAAACGGCCTGTACACTGTTTTTTACTGCCTCCACAAACGGGTCTCAAGGTATCACTTAAAGAATTACAACAGATTGCGCAAACGCACTTGGATAAGATTAAGTTTTAAATAATCTGATTTTCTGCTGGAGCAGCTAGGTAGTAACAACAAATTAATCTTTTAGTTAAACCTATAAAAAGAATCAGAGACAAAATAGGCATTTAACAGATAATTCGGTAGAATATTTTATTCTTTTGAAAAAAGAGCATTTATGGAACAATACAAACTAAAATTAAGCTTCTGTCACCCCAAATACTGGCTAGCTTGGGTAGGCATTTTCACGCTATTTATAACCTCTTTATTACCCTACACTGTTTTACTTTTTATAGGCAGACAACTGGGCCGAATCTCTTACCACATTGTAAAATCCAGACGAAAAATTGCACAACGTAATATTGAGTTATGTTTTCCGGAATTATCAAAAGCAGAAGTAGATAAAAAGGTACGCCTAAACTTTGAAAACAGCGGTATCGCTCTATTGGAGATGGGGATGGCATGGTTTTGGCCAAGTTGGCGTATTCGAGGTTTATTAAAAGTGACAGGTATAGAGCACCTTGAACAAGCAAAAAAAAACAATCAGGGTATTATTTTTCTTGGTGCACATTTTTTAACATTAGAGATGGGCGCTCGCGCATTAGGTTTAATACACCCCTGCTCAGCTGTATACCGCAAACATTCCAATGCGGTTTTAGACTACTGGTTTTATTGGGGACGAATGCGTGAACATAACGCAATGCTAGATCGTAAAGATATAAAAGCAATGCTGCGCGTTTTAAAAAAATCAGAAGCGTTATGGTATGCACCTGATCACGACTACGGACCGCATAAAAGCAGTGTTTTTGCGCCATTTTTTGAAATACAAAACACCAATACAGTGGCAGGCACCAGTACCCTGGCTCGCGTTAAAAACAGCTGTGTTCTTCCGGTGTTTTTAAAACGTTTGCCTGGTGAGCTCGGTTATGAATTAGTTTTTTATCCAAAACTTGAGGACTTCCCGACAAAAGATCTTGAAGCTGATACACGCATCACCAATCAACAGATTGAGAAGATGGTACTTGAGTGTGACGATCAGTATATGTGGATGCATCGTCGCTTTAAAACTCGCCCGGAAGGTGAAAATTCACTTTATTAGCCACTATTTAATAGCGTGTTTATTTAGTAAACACGCTTCTATAACCAAGCCACTTACACATGCGAACCCGCATTGTCAGATGGTTTAGCTATAATCTAATCGAATAAATTCTGCCAAATTTCCAACACCGCTTTACGCTCTTCAACAAACAGCTGATCGCTGACTATACGAGTTTGCTTATTCAGCGTTAAACGATGAGCTGCATCGCGAAGATGACAATAGGCATCACTCAGCGCTTTCTCTTCAGCAGCAGTTAATAAACAGAGATCTTTGCAAGTTTCAAAAATGCGTAAATTATCAGACCATTTACAGAGTTCTTTTGGCGATTGATGGGCATTAATTAATACCAGATACTGCGCAATAAATTCAATATCGACCATACCACCAGGTGACTGTTTCAGATCAAACTGTCCTTTTTTAGCTCGATTAAGATGTTTACGCATTTTACTGCGCATCTCACTCACATCCGTTGCTAACTGTTGACTTTGTCGTGGTAATACCAGCACGGTCTCACGTACTTGATTAAACGCATTCAAAATTTCTAAATCGGAAAATACAGCACGAGAACGTACCAGTGCCTGATGCTCCCAAGTCCAGGCATCATTTTCTAAGTATTTTTTATATCCTTCAACACCTGCAACCAATAACCCAGAATCACCCGATGGGCGCAAGCGCATATCAATCTCATACAAAATACCTGAGTTAGTACGCGCACTAAACAGGTGAATAATACGTTGCGCAAGTCGGAAATAAAATAGCTGGTTATCAATCACGCGAGGTCCTGCTGTATGCCCTTTTATATCACTATCATGTAAAAAGACCAGATCAAGATCGGAGCTATAACCCAACTCAAAACCACCCATTTTGCCGTAACCTATCACCGCAAAACCTTTACGATCAGTACCTGCGACATTACTTGGCAAACCAAACTTCTCAACCATCTGTCCCCATGCAATCTGCACCACATAATCCATCAAAGCTTCGCTTAAAAATGTAAGATGATCACTCACTTGCGGTAACTCGATAGCCCCTACAATATCAGCAGCAGCAATATGTAAAAACTGCATCTGCTTAAACTGACGCAGTGCTTCCATCTGCTGCTCCATATCCTCCTCCGGGATACGCAGCATAAATTGCTGTAAATCGCGATTATAATTACTCAATTCAGTCGGGTTATAGAGATGTTGCGGATCTAACAATTCATCTAATAAAATAGGGTGACGGGCAAGCTGAGCAGTTAACCGCTGACTGGCACTGCACAGCTTTAATAACTGATTTAATGCCCCTTCATTTTCATTTAATAACTCCAGATAAGCTGTACGGCGCATGATTTTTAATAACAGAATACGAATTCTATTAATTAATGCGACAGGATCTGCATAGACAGATACCTTCTCTACAATTTTAGGCAGTAATTTTTCAATCGTTTCCTGACCGCGGGGACCGATCGGTTTCTTGCGAAGATCATCTTTAAAACTTAATAGCTCCACAGCAAAATCATTAGCAAGTGACTCATTCATCCCCTTTTCTTGCAATAAGTTAACCGTTTCTTGCTGCGTTAAATTCAATGCCCACAGTTCACATATATCCTGATCTACCCCCTCATTTTCCTGCTCTTTATCGCCCACCACCCAGTTAAATTCATTATGCACATTTTTCATGACTTGCTGTAACTGTTGATAAAAATCTCGCCAATTAGCAAAACCCATTACATTAATTAAACGTAATTTATCAAGTTCATTGTCAGGCAAAGTTTGTGTCTGTTTATCACCGATTTGCTGTAAAATATTTTCCACTCGACGCAAGAATTGATATGACTCGAGTAAGCACTGCACTCTCTCAATAGGCAACTCGCCTATTTCACCAATCACCTTTAAGGTTTGTTGTAACCCTTTGCATTGCAGTTCGAGCACTCGCCCGCCACGAATCAGTTGAAAAGCTTGTGCCACAAACTCAATCTCTCGAATTCCGCCCATCCCTAATTTTATATTATCCTTAAGCCCTTTACGGCGCACTTCAGCACTGATCATAACTTTCATTTTACGTAATGACTCAATCGCACTGAAATCAACATAACGGCGATAAACAAATGGTTTAAGCATAGTTTCAAGTTCCGCTTTATACTCGCCCTCTTCACCAAGCACACGTGCTTTAACCATCGCATAACGTTCCCATTCGCGACCATGGCTTTGATAATAATCTTCAATCGATGCAAAACTGCTTACTAACGGTCCTGAATCACCAAAAGGCCGCAGACGCATATCAACACGGTAAACAAAGCCATCCACTGTTATTTGATGTAAAGCAGCAATAATACGTTGCCCTAATTTGATAAAAAAGGGCTGATTATCGATACTACGCCGTCCGCCTTCAGTCTTCCCGCGTTCTGGGTAAGTGAAAATAAGATCAATATCAGAAGAGAAGTTTAATTCTCGGCCGCCAAGTTTCCCCATAGCAAAAATATACAAGGGTTGTCTTTTTCCATCAGGGCTTTTTGGTGTGCCCTGTTCACTGCACTGTTTGTTATATAACCAGTTCATGCTTTGCAAAATAAGCTGTTCTGCCAAATAGGAGATATGCATAAAACTTTCTTCTAAACTGGCTTTGCCAAGTAACTCTCGCCAGGCGATAATCAGCATATGTTTACGGCGAAACAAGCGTAATACTTTATGTAATACCACTTCATCTTCAGTTGCGGCTAGTACGCTTTGCAACTCATCTTTAATTTGCACTGTTCGTTGCTTTGATCTAAGCAGTCCACTTGCAAATATCTCCGTTACTAATTCAGGCTGTTTTGATAATGCATCACTAATAAAATCACTTAATCCTAATACGGCTTTTAGATCAGCTTGTTGTGCCGCACTAAGAAAAGATAAATCGATTTGCAGCTTAAGGCTTTCAAAATGGCGCAACGCATTATCATTTAATAAAGACATATAGAGTTACCTATTGATACAGGAAAGAAAAAGACGGAAAACAGTACTAACTTATCAGTAGTGTGAAAGATGATCAGTAATAAATCAATTTAGTGATTGAAAAAAAGAGCCAGGTCCGCAATATTACTAATACAGATATTAAAACAAGAAATAAACTCAAAACTCTTGACATATAATGACAAGCGAACTAAATTAACTTGCATCAAGACATTAAATGTCTGTTGCCATGAAGGAGTATTATGAATATTCACAAAATTGCCACCCATTTAAATCAGTTAGATGACAATACTGAAACTGGTTTTAATTTTGACTGTACGCCCATTAATGGCGACATTGATGTATTACAAGTTGAAATTGTAGGGCGTGAAGAGATTCCTATTTTCATCTCTATTAGTGATAACCAAATTCTTTGTATCGCTTATCTGTGGGGTGAAGACGAGGTTAAAAGCGAACTAAAAGCCAATATGATGGAAGCGATGTTAGAGATGAACATTCCAATGCCACTTTCTGCATTTGCCAAGGTAGAAGATAAATATGTGGTCTTTGGTGCGTTGTCGGTGAACTCAAGCCTTGATGATATTGAGTTGGAAATTGTAACACTAAGTGACAACAGTCTTGAGGTTATTAGTGAGATGGACAGTTACTTAAATTAATTCGGAGTTTATTATGAGTATATTTAAAAAGATTATTACTGCTGTTCGTGGCGGTGCGCGCGAAGCGGGAGAAGCAATTGTTGATGCTAACTCAACGCGTATTTTTGAACAAGAGATCCGCGATTCAGAAAAACATATTACTATTGCTAAACGTGATTTAACTGAAGTGATGGCAAAACAGATGCAGGCGGCACGTGAGTTAACTCAACTGCAGGCAAGCATTAAAGAGCATGAAGGTTACGCAATGCAGGCCCTTAATCAAGGTAATGAAGCATTAGCCATTGAGGTTGCGGAAAAGATTGCCCAACTAGAAACGAGTGCAGCAGATCAGCAACAGGCGAATGAAAGCTATCTTAAAAATGCAGACCGTTTAAAAGAGTTAATTAAAAAGAGTGAGCGCCAATTAACCGATTATAAACGTCAATTAAGCATGGTAAAGACAACTGAAAGTGTGCAGAAAGCAACATCAGCAATCACAGATAATTTCACTGCAAGTAACTCTAAGCTGCTAAATGCAAAAGACTCTTTGGAGCGCATCAAGCAAAAGCAAGCGATGTTTGATGATAAACTAAAAGCAGCGGAGCAACTTGATGCTGAAAACAGTGATAGCTCTCTGCAGAGTAAATTACAGCAAGCTGGGATCGGCGCACAGCAATCCAGTGCGCAGTCTATTTTAGACCGCTTAAAAACTAAGTAACAAATATTTACATTAAGAGAGATAACCCGGAGCATAAAAGTGTCCCGGGTTATCTGTTTTTAAAAGGGGAAAATCATGAGTTTCTTTAAATCTCTGTTTGCCAAAAAACAACCTCTCACAACACGTACCTTAACAACACCAAACGAACTGCAACTCAATGACATTTTCACCTTTGGCGATAGCTTTGCACTACCTGATACAATGCGCAAACAGCAACTGCAGGTTATTGATATCAACACTCTTGAGTTTAAGCATGAGCATTACGCACAAGTTATCGGCCAGGGTAGTGATCCACAGTTGGTTTATTTAAGCTTCCCAACTAATCCGCAAAAATTAGTTAAATTTAGCTTACTGCTTACCCGAAATGATGTTGAAGCCCTGTTTGATTTAGATGATTTTTCTGAAATTTTCGAAGAGCCTGGTAATGCACGTTTAAAACCGCTTACCAGCAAGCATAGCTATGCGGATATGGTTGCAAAAGAATATATTCAGCAAGACTTTATGACCACCGGCTATATGCATCAGGAAGACTATCGCGGAAAAGTACCGCCACAATACAATGAAGAAAAACATGGCCGTGAGTTTGAGTTTTACTCGTTAGAGGGGGGGCAAGGAGAGCGGTTTATTGATATCTTTATTTTTGAGAATGGTGATACAGAGGTATATCTCTCTTTTTTAAGGCCAGCCAATGAAATTGCTGAATTATGGATAAAAGGAGAATAATCTAATGACTCAAAGAGAACTACCAAAGAAATGGCAACAATCAGCAAAGGTCGTTAAAGCTGTACAAATTGCATTTGATATGGATACGAAGCTGCAATATAGCATCAGGCGCAGCGCATTAGATAAAGGTATCAGCCCATCCGAGCAAATTCGCCACTTATTAGATTTGCCCACCCATAAAAAACCCAAGCGCCCGCGTTTAACGGTCAGCTTAAGCGATGATGATTACCAGCAACTAGGTGAACGTTACCAAATTCCAGCAGATCAGCAATTAGAGATAAAAAAGTCGGTAATTGAAGAGTTAACGCAATTTGCATTAAACAGTGAGTTTCATAAATAATACGCAGTTCAAACAGAAAAGCACTTCGATTGAAGTGCTTTTTTCTGTGAGAAAAAGAGAGGAGCTTAACCCTTGGCTACCTTATTTAAATCTTGTACATGTTTAGCTATTGTTTCCGCCATATCTGTTACCTCTTTTAATACAGTAACCGATCCCTCAACAACCTCTTTTACCTGATCTAGATTTTTATTGATATCTCCAGCCACTGTCGTTTGCTCTTCCGCAGCCGATGCGATTTGATAATTCATATCAGAAATATGGTGAACTTTTTCAACAATTCCCGATAATTTAGTTCCCGCTTGCGTTACCTGATCCACACCAACATCTGCTTCTCGAACGCTTTTCCCCATCAAACCAACCGCATCTTGCGCACTCGTTTGCAGCTGTTCAATCATAGCTTGAATTTCAATCGTTGCATCTTGTGTGCGTTTGGCCAAATTACGCACTTCATCAGCAACAACGGCAAAACCACGTCCCGCTTCACCAGCTCGAGCAGCCTCAATCGCAGCGTTTAAAGCTAGTAGGTTAGTTTGTTCAGAGATACTGCGAATGGTATCAACAACACTACCAATACCTTCGACTTTTAATTCAACGTTATTTACCGCATCTGCTGATGCGCCAATATTACTTGATAATGAATTAATGGTAGAAATAGTTGCATCAACAAATTGACTGCCCTCTTGCGCAACTTCAGACGCTTCAGTTGTTGAAGACGATGCACTGCTCGCATTGCCGGCAACTTCTCTGACCGTAGCCGTCATCTCATTCATCGCGGTTGCAAGCTGCTCAATCTGGGCAAACTCCTCTTCCATCGAATCATTAATAATTTCCATACAGATTGACAGGTGCTCTGTAATTTCAGTCAACTCTAACGCACTTTTTCCTTGCGCGGTAAAAACTTGTTGAAACTTACCGGTTTCGTTACAAACCATACGTGCAATATCACCGAGTTCATCTTTTGAGGTTAATTTAATATAACCTTCCTGCGTACCTTCATCCATGGCCTGTGATAAATCTTGATTCATTACTAGGATCTGCTTTTTCAGCATCAATATAACCCAGTATAAAACAGCAAGGAAAACCACAGAAAAAATCAAATCGGCCCAAAAATTATAACTGCTGACAAGTGCAAGTGTATCTTCAGCATTGCCGAGTGATTGATCAGTTAAAATCAATCCCATAGTTAGCGTTTTTGCAATAAACAGAAAAACAGCTACCAGTAGCATAAATAACCATTTTTGGGTCAGGGAAACATTAACAAACTTTTTTTCAATTGCATTTAATTTTAATAACGCCATTTTTTCTACCTAAATGAATGATGAATCTGCATGCTCAGATGATAAATACCAACTAAGCGCTTATGAAATAAACTCGACTAGAGATAAGAAAAGTCTAGAAGTTATATCTTAAAAATGCTCTGGAAAAACTGAATTAACATAGAACTGTGATCTAAAATCAAATTGCTTACTTTTTGTTACATAACAGAAGAGTTCAGCGTTTATTGATCAATTTCATTGTGCCAATAGTTCTCTTTTAACAGCGCCTGTTGCTTAGATTGCTCAAGGGCATGCAACAAAGAATCTTCTTTACGTTTGATCCATTTTAAATATTCACACTGATGTTCTTTCTCTGCTTCCTGATCTGCAAAATCAGCAATAACATTGATCATTGCCAACTCTTTTAACCCCTGCTTAATATCTAACCAAGGTGAATGAAAAGCGATACTTTTCTCCAGTGAAAACAAACTGCCAACACTTAAACCAACTAATAAGTTGCCCTCTAACAAGCCTTGATAAGATAATAACTGATTATCTTTTTTAGAATCGAGAGCAACTCTTAACTCCCTCCAGCTTGATGTTAAATATTCACAAGCAAAATCATTAATAGAATTTGTCTTTTCACTAGAAAAAGTACTTTTTTCAAACGAAATCAACCATTGTGTACATTTTAAAATAAATTGGCAATAGCGTGTAGATGTAAGTAGCTCGAGTACCGCTTGCTGATTTGGCAGGTTTTGCTCCTGTGCCTCTAATTTTTTAAGCAATGATTTAAATTTAGGTAATTTTCTAAGGTAATGCCCTCTGTTTTCTAACAAACTTTGATAAGTAATACGTTCATCAAGCCAGGAAAAACTGCGCGCCAACCAATGTAAATCTTCAATCCATTGTGCTTTTAGTAAACTTGGAGATGCTTGCTTAAATAATTTTAAGTTTTGATGCAGAAATTTAATACCTGTTAACAATTCATTTAAAGCATCATCCTGAAATGACTCAAGATAACAGTTTTCATGGTACTGAATATGACGTAAACCATGCTGCATATTGGTAAGCAGGGCTTGCTCAACTGACATAGAGGATATTAGAGAGGAGTGCCCAAGCGGCTTTACTTTAAAAAAGGTCTTATCTGACACCATATAGCCACGTTGCGCTTTACTGACATTTCCTAAGCGCACCTTAGGTAATAAAGCGATATCATTCCCCAAAACAAACAGCTGCTTTTCATCCCCTTTAACTAACTCAAGTTCAATTTCGCAAATATCAACGTTACCTTGATTGCTTTCAATATAACCTCTGTCATAAGCGACTTCAATTAACGTATCATCGGGCATTTCTACAAGCCAGGTTTGGCGCTCGAAGTCAGTACTAAAGATGGGGATTAATTCACTTTCAAGTGATTTGATATCACAATCATCAGGCCATATTTTGCTGTTAAAACGTGCAAGTTCAGGGCGTAACCCCTCTATTGGTTCGTTATATTCCGGTCGCTGATGTAAACCGCCGATAACGCGTCCTGCAGTCTTAATCGTCTGCACGGATCTGTTTTCACAGCTACGAACACGTAACCCCATATCCATTTTACGTAACATGCGATTAGCGGTATCAAAATAAACATTATGTAATAGTTGTTTTTTACTGGAAATAACGCACTTCGCTTTGATTTTTTCAAACAGTTCAAGTTCAAATTCTGCGCTAAAAAGAAACTTTATCTCTATTTCTGTTTCCATAATTTTTACCAAATAGACCTATAATCGTGGATGCAACGACCCTGAGATCGTAATAATTTGTGAATTATACTAAATTCAGGTTCAATTGTGTGTAAAAGAAAGATAACATGCGCCGCATATTTGTTGTTCAACTTGAGCAGTAATACGGTTATCAAACCAAAATACTAGGATAAATTATGCCAGTTAACTCAATCTTTGGAGTATTTGCAAAATCTCCGATTAAACCCATTCAGATGCATATTGACAAAGTAGCAGCCTGCAGTGAGTTATTAATCCCTTTCTTTAAGGCTAGTCATGAGCAAGATTGGATCAAAGCCGAGGAGGTTAGAAAAGAGATCTCGAAATTTGAGAAACAAGCCGATGGACTGAAACGGGAACTGCGTTTAACACTGCCTAAAGGGCTGTTTATGCCTATCTCACGTGGTGATTTTATCGAGTTAGTTAACCGTCAGGATAAGATAGCCAATACAGCTAAAGATATTGCTGGTCGCGTATTGGGTCGGCAGCTACAGATACCTGGTGAAATAGCTGAAGATTTCATCACTTATCTGCAGCGTTGCATAGATGCTGTTCAACAAGCGAGAAAGGCAATTAATGAGCTTGATGAATTATTAGAGACGGGTTTTAAAGGTCGAGAAGTCGATATCGTCACTAAAATGATCAGTGAACTTGCTGCAATTGAAGATGATACTGACTCATTACAAATTAAACTTCGCCGCCAGCTTTTGGCAATAGAGCAACATCACAACCCGGTTGATATTATGTTTCTATACCAAATTTTGGAATGGGTGGGCCAGCTTGCCGATCATTCAGAATTAATCGGCACTCAGCTTGAACTTATACTTGTTCGTTAATAACGCACAATAGGACTTATTATGGATATTATATCTACATATGGCAGTATGCTGGTTGTTTTTGCCGCTGCAGTGGGCTTTTTGATGGCTTGGGGTATCGGCGCAAACGATGTAGCCAATGCAATGGGAACGTCGGTTGGCTCGAAAGCGCTTACGATTAAACAAGCAATTATTATTGCAATGATCTTTGAGTTTGCAGGTGCCTACTTAGCGGGTGGTGAAGTAACTTCAACTATCCGTAAAGGGATTATTGATGCTAGCTTCTATATTGATCAACCTGAACTGTTAGTATTTGGTATGACAGCAGCTCTATTAGCCGCTGGCATGTGGTTAATTATCGCTTCATATTTTGGTTGGCCAGTATCAACGACCCACTCGATTGTTGGTGCTATTGTCGGCTTCTCTGCTGTCGGGGTAGGTGTGGACAGTGTTACTTGGAGCAAGGTAGTCGGAATTGTCGGTAGCTGGATTGTAACGCCACTGATATCAGGTATTATCGCCTACTTTATTTTTATGAGCTCGCAAAAGTTAATATTTAATACTAAACATCCCATTGAGAATGCTAAACGCTATGTACCTCTGTATATGTTCTTAGCTGGCTTTATACTCGCCCTAGTGACCATCAAAAAAGGCTTAAAACATGTCGGCTTGCATTTTTCATCAAATGAAGCTTTCCTGTTAGCGATAGTTATCGGCGTTGCTATAGCCCTTGTGGGCAAAGTATTTATCAGTCGCATCAAAATAGATCCCAAAGCTGACAAGAATATGCACTTTGCCAATGTAGAAAAAATATTTGCAGTGTTAATGATTGTAACGGCATGTGCAATGGCATTTGCACATGGTTCAAATGATGTGGCAAATGCCATTGGACCACTTGCTGCCGTTGTTAGTATTGTTGGAAATAATGGCGAAATCGCTAAAAAAGCAGTACTTGCATGGTGGATTTTACCCTTGGGTGGAGTTGGTATCGTACTTGGTCTGGCGATTTTCGGTAAACGCGTAATGGCGACAATAGGTCAAGGTATTACCCATCTAACACCCAGCCGTGGTTTTGCTGCAGAGCTTGCAGCGGCTTCAACCGTTGTTATTGCATCAGGTACCGGTTTACCTATTTCAACAACGCAAACACTTGTTGGCGGCGTATTGGGCGTAGGTATGGCGCGAGGAATCGCGGCACTTAATCTTAACGTTGTACGTAATATTGTTATCTCATGGGTTGTAACATTACCGATTGGCGCAGGCCTGTCTATTATATTCTTCTACATGTTAAAAGCGGTTTTTAGCTAAACAAAAATGTAGGTAGATAAAATAAAAGAGAGCTTCGGCTCTCTTTTTTGCATCTAGGGCTTTTCCTCACTGTGAATTACTTTTAGAATAGTTATTTAGCCCACTTTAGTTAACAGGATGCTTTCCTTGAAAACACTTAAATATATTATTGCTATGCTTTCGCTATCATTTTGTTTGAATGTATCTGCAGCAACTCGCTATGTTAGTGACGACATATTCATCTACCTGCATTCAGGTCCAAGTTTAGACTATCGTATTATCGGCACAGTCAAAGTTGGCGCGCCTGTGACAACTCTGAAATACGATAAAACCACGAAATTTATGCAAATTAAAACAGCAGCAGGAAAAACAGGGTGGGCGCAAAACAAGCAATTACAAGAGACATTGCCTGCCAAGATTTTGTTACCAAAAGTGCAGCTGGAATTACAAGAGGCACAAACAAAACTGGCAAATATAGCCGAAGAAAATAAGCAAACACTGCAGGGAAAAGTACAGTCAATTGCAGAAAAAGAAAACTTAATAGCAAGTTTACAGGGCGATAAAAAATCTTTGCAGCAAACTATTGCTGAGCTTAAAGCAAGAAATCTAGATTTAGAGTTACAGCAAGATACAGAAGGAGACCGCATAAAAATGGAGTGGTTGCTGAATGGTGGCTATGTATTATTCGGTGGTGTACTGCTTGGTTTGATTATTCCTTTCTTACCTCGTCGTAAAAAACGTCAGAATAATTGGTAGATTAAAAGCTTCGCGAATAAATAAAAAACGCACCAATTGGTGCGTTTTTTATAACAATCACATTACAGATCTAATAACCCTTCCAATCAGTTAATGATTCCACACTAAAGCTTTGCCGGCCTAAACGAAAGACAGTTCGGTTAGGCTGAATCTCAACAACTTGAATTTCTCCTGAGCTATCAAACTGCCCCTCTCTTAAATCTTCACTATTAATCCTGATCCAGCGATCTTTTGCAACGGAAGAGTACATATGGAAATCATAACTCATCAAAGGCACTTGATCCTGAAACTCACTGGTCATCTGATGAATATCACTACCATCACCATTTTTTTGCTCAATAACTTCCTTATCTTCATCTTTACTCATTGATAGAGCACGCTGAAAACGTTGCTGTAAATCAGTTGAGGTATCGCTATAGTCTATCCCCTCTTTCTGGCTTTGTTGTGGCCTATTTTCCGTGGCAGATAAAAGATCCTGTTGGCCAGTTGCACTATCAGCTTGCAGATCATTTTCACTTTGTTTGCCTTGTACTGAAGTACCCACAAGTAATTGTTTATCTACTTTAGAAGGCGGTTGCAACTTCGGTAGAGGTTTCAGATCGAAGGTGATTTTTTTGATCAAATTCTCCTCTGATTTTTGTGTAATAAGCAGCGCAACTTTAGCTTCTTGTTGCTTAGCGGCAACGGGAACAGTTGCTAAAGCGGCACTTTCAGCTGCATTTACTGGCTTAAATACAAGATAAATAACTACCACCAGCAAACAAATTATGACCAATAACGAAGCAAACAACGCCACTTTCCATTTTAAACTTGCAGGTTCTTTTTCAATAAAGGCGGGCGAAGTGCTCGACAGATCTAATTTTTGTTTTTGTAACGCACGCAGAATCGTCGACATTAATTTTCCTCCTGCATTAATCGTGGTAACTCTGGATTGGATAATTGCATTAATGGCATCAAGGTTCGAAAACCAACGATTCCATCATCTTTTAATCCCTGCGCTCGCTGAAAGGCACTGACTTGCTGTAGCAATGACAAATCAAAACGGTCCTTATTCTGTGCAGACAAGCCTTGTACCTCATTCAACTGCGTTACCAGCCATGCTATCTGTTCATTTTGCTGACCAAACTGAAGTGTGCCTTGCAAAGCGAACGGCGCCTGCCAAAGTAGCGTTAAGTCTCCAGTCCAATATTTGTTAAACCAATTTTCAGACACTTCAATGAGTTGTCCATCAATCAATAATTGATAATTATCTTTAATCTTGTAAATAATCACATAGGCACTTTGCAGAGAATCTTTTTCAAGCTTGACCACACTTGGATAATTCAGTTGTTTTAGTTTTTTTAAACTGCTGTTTGTTGAATAACAAGATAACAGGACAGATACTCCCTGCTCGCAATTCACACTTTTTATCTCAGTTTGGTAGCCCCACACGGCATATAAGTTAACTAAAGCATTTGCAAAGGTTGCATTCGATAAATCTAATTGCGGATAAGCATCAAACCAATCAGCTTGCTCACTGTTCTCCTGCTTGTTAGTTTCCGGGCTTGGTTTTATCTCGGTTATCTGCGCCTTTTGTTCACTAAATTGAGCAAATATTTGTGGTGCCTGCAGAGCGGTAAATAGCGTTAAAATAACCACAAGCAACACTCGCCAACTGTTTTTTAGCATACGACCAAGAGATAAATTAGGCACAGATAATGTAATCTCATCACTTGCTTTTTTTACCATTTTTGCACTTACTTTTAGTGAGTTTTGTGTATATGCACATAACAAACTGCGATCACACAATAAGTTAATTAAGCGCGGAATACCCTGGCTATTTTTAAATACCTGTATAAGTGCGTTACGTTCAAAAAGAGGGAAACTCGCCCCGGCAACATTTAAGCGATGCTGGATATAATATTCACTTTCTGCCTGAGTAAGCGGTAGCAGGTGGTAACGGGCAGTAATACGTTGTGCAAGTTGACGCAGCTCTGTTTGTTTTAATTTTTGCTGCAACTCAGTCTGACCAATCAAAATAACCTGTAGCGGTTTTTTATTATCCGATTCAATATTAGTTAATAAGCGCAACTGCTCAAGCACTGAAAAGCTTAAATGTTGCGCTTCATCTATCAATACAATCGCACTTCTTCCCAATAAAATATTACTCATCATCCAAGTCGTTAAAGCATCAAATAACAATTTTAAGCTAAGATTATCTTTCTTATATTCAATCTTAAATTCATCACAAATCGTCGCGAGTAACTCAATTTCAGTTAATGCTGGATTTAAGATAAAAGCGATATCGGTATTAGTCGGCATATCCTGCAATAAAGATCGACAAACCGTTGTTTTACCCGTGCCAACTTCCCCCGTTAACAAGACAAAACCACCATTGCCCTGCAGGCCATAGGTCAAATGAGCCAGCGCTTCTTTATGACGCTCACTTAAAAAAAGAAAGTCAGGATCAGGCGAAATTGAAAAAGGTTGTTCTTTTAAAGAAAAAAAATCTTGATACATAAGAAGACCCAAACAAATAGTGATGATGATATTAATTGCTTATAATAACCAAATAAGTGATAAAGAGGGAAAACAATGCAAGTATTTTTAGTCGGTGGCGCAGTTCGAGATCAACTATTGCAGCTTGAAGTCAAAGATCGGGATTATGTTGTGATCGGCAGTACCCCGGAAAAACTTTTACAATTAGGTTACCAGCAAGTTGGAAGAGACTTCCCTGTTTTTTTACACCCGCAAACAGGCGAAGAATACGCACTTGCCCGTACTGAACGTAAACAAGGCTCAGGTTATACAGGATTTGCCTGCTACGCTGGAGAAGATGTTACGCTGGAAGATGATTTACTGCGCCGAGACTTAACCGTTAATGCGATCGCTTTATCTGAGCAAGGAGAAATAGTTGATCCTTATAATGGATTAAAAGATTTACAAAATAAAAAATTACGCCATATCTCTCCTGCATTCAGTGAAGATCCGCTGCGTGTTCTGCGTGTGGCGCGTTTTGCGGCACGCTTTTATAAACTTGGCTTTAAGATTGCGTCTGAAACATTAACCTTGATGCAAAAATTAACAGATAGTGGTGAATTAAATCACTTAACAGCTGAGCGTATCTGGCTGGAAACAGCAAAAGCATTACAAACAGATAGTCCACACATCTACTTCCAAGTGTTACGTGACTGTGGCGCACTGGCGATTTTATTTCCCGAAATTGAGGTTTTATTTGGCATTCCAGGACCAGAGCAATGGCATCCAGAAATTGACACCGGCATTCATACTCTAATGGTTGTTGAGCAATCGGTTAAATTATCCGACTCGATTGCTTTTCGCTTCGCCTGTTTAGTTCATGATCTCGGCAAAGCTCTCACTCCCAAAGAAAATTGGCCAAGTCATAAAGGCCATGGTTTTCTTGGCTTAGAAGTCATTAAAGCTTTATGTTTACGTCTCAGAATACCAAACGAATGTCGTGACTTGGCACTGTTAGTAAGTGAACATCATACTGTTATCCACAATGCATTTGAGCTAAAAGCCTCTACCCTTATTAAACTGATGGATAAAAATGATGCATGGCGTAAACCGCAACGATTTTTACAGATGCTGCAATGCTGTATTGCCGATTCGAAAGGGCGAACGGGATTTGAAGATAAAGGCTACCCTAGTGCAGATTTCATTTGGCAAACCTTTCAAGCAGCTTCAAAAGTAGATGTCCAGGATATAATCAAGCAAGGTTTTAAAGGCGCGGAGATTAAAGAAGCTTTGCTACAAGCCCGTATTTTAGAGGTTAAGAAATACCAAGAGCAGATTAAACAACAGCACTGAAATAAAGCGAGGCGATCAGCGCCTCGCTATGATATTAGCATCTCTAAGCTAGTGTTAAGATGTAAAACAGTGCAGCACCAAGCAATAAACGGTAAATAACAAACGGCATCATTCCCACTTTATTGAGCAATATTAGAAATCCGTGAATACATAAGATAGCACTGGCAAATGAGAGACCCGCTCCTAAGAACAACGCCCCCCAATCCACATATTCATCAGATAATATGAATTTGAGCAGATCATAGCCTGAAGCCATAGCAATAATTGGAATAGACATTAAAAAAGAGAAACGGGCAGCAGCATTGCGTGTTAACCCGAGCATAAGGCCTGCGGTAATAGTGATACCAGAGCGTGATGTCCCGGGAATCAAGGCAAGTACCTGTGCAAGGCCAATAAGAACAGCGCCTTTAATGCCGGTTTGGTATTCTGTTTTTACCTGCTTTGCCTGCGCATCTGCCCACCAAAGCAACAGACCAAAAATAACCGTAGTCACCGCAATCACATAACCACTGCGCAGATACGTTTCCACTAGCGATTTACCAAAAAAGCCCACCAAAGCCGCAGGAATCGTAGACCAGATAATCCACCACGCGAGACGGCTGTCTTGTGTCTTTGCCTTGCCTCGTAGTGAGCCGAACCAGGCCCGTGACATATTGACCACTTCAACGCGGAAGTAAATCAATACCGCAGCGAGCGTGCCGATATTAAGTATCAAATCAAATGCTAAACCTTGATCTTGCCAGCCTAACAGCTGTGAGGGCAAAATCAGATGTGCAGAGCTAGAAATCGGTAAAAATTCAGTTAAACCTTGAATCAAGGCCAATACGACAATCTCAAGTAAAGACATTTTTGTTCTCTATCTGTATAAAATAAAAAGGAAGGGTTAAATATCTGCTTCAATCTTCCATAATTTTTGTTTCGCTTTTGGATAATTAGTCCACAGTGCTTGATATGTTTCACCTAAAATCGGATGTTTTAATAACGGTGCCAATTCTACTAACGGTTTTAACACAAATGCATTTTTTGTGATTTCAGCGCGCGGTAAATCGATATTTGCATCAACCAGCTGATCATATAACAGCAGATCTAAATCCAACGTTCTTGGCGCAAACTTGATCGCTTTTTCTGGTCGACCATGTTTGATTTCAATTGCTTTTAATTTACTAATCACGGCTTGGGCATTTATATCGGTATTTAATCCAACCACCAAGTTATAAAAATTGCCCCCCGAAAAGCCTACCGCTTCACTTTCATAAAGTGGCGATATTTTTAACTCACCAAATTCGGCTCGTAAAGAAGCTAAACCTAAACAAACGTTTTCCAGCCTGTTGATGCTTGAGCCGATACCTATAAATACCTGAGCCACTAACGGGTACCACGCTCGATTTGAACTCCTAATGATTGTGCTTTAGGTAACGCCCCCGGTTTATGCAAAGTCACTTTGATCCATGGCACAGAAAACTGCTCCATGATTAATGATGCAACTCGTTCTGCCATGGTTTCAAGCAGTTCAAACTGATGATTTTGCGCAAACTGGTTAACCTTTTCAGACACGCTAAAATAATTAAGTGCTAAATTAATATCATCACTTGCAGCTGCGGGCTTGTTATCAAATGCCATCTCTAAATCAAAATAGAGCTTTTGCTGCAGTGATTTTTCCCAGTCATACACGCCAATAGTGCTAATAACTTCTAACTGTTTAATAAAAACAATATCCATTCTGAAACCTTTAAAACGCTATCACTTAGACAAAAATCCACGTACTATCAAATAGTAATTAATATCAATGGACTGTAAAAACGCTGTATTTTACCTGATCGAGAAGAAATAAATACAAATGATTATCCTGACCACCCTATTATTTATTGTTTGCGCCTACCTGTTTGGCGGGCTTAACGGCGCTATATTACTGTGCCGCCTCAAAGGCTGGCCGGATCCACGCCTGCAAGGCTCTAAAAATCCTGGTGCGACCAACATGCTACGCCTGCATCATGCACAAGCTGCCAGTGCAGTACTTATATTTGATCTTTTAAAAGGCACATTACCTGTTTATCTCGCTTACTTTTTAGATTATCAACCAGTAACAATAGGCTTTATCGGTATTGCCACTTGCCTCGGTCATATTTTCCCCCCTTATTTTCAATTTAAAGGCGGCAAGGCCGTTGCAACAGGCCTTGGTACGCTATTGCCTTTAGGCATGGATATGACTGGGTTACTTGTTTTAACCTGGTTGCTGACCATCGCAATCAGTGGCTATGCCTCTTTAGCCGCTATCGTCACTGCAATCGCTGCCCCCTTTTTTGTTGAATATATAAAACCTGAATATACGACCCCGGTAATAATGCTTTCGGCATTAATTCTTCTTCGTCATATCAGTAATATTCGCCGCTTATTGATGGGCAAAGAGAAAAAAATAGTGAACTGGAAACAATAATTCCGATAAAGATATTGGTAGTTACAAACAACCTCGTTATAATTAACATTTTTACAACATATATAAAGATTTGGAGTCTACCGTGTACCTTATTAAACGTATCACCCTACTCACCACTTTAGTAATGAGCTTGGTTAGCGTTACAAGTTTTGCGCAAGACCTTTCTGAAGGTGCAATTGCTGAACGTATCGCACCTGTAGGTGATGTTTATTTAAATGGTGAAATTGCAACAGCAAACCAAGGCACAGATTTAAGTGAACCTGCAGGCCCACGATCTGGTGAAAAAATTTACAATACTTACTGTGTTGCTTGTCATGCGACAGGTGCTGCTGGTGCACCAGTAAAAGGTGATGCAGATGCATGGCAACCGCGCGTTGCGCAAGGCCCTGAAACATTATTAAAACATGCAACAGAAGGTTTTAATGCGATGCCGGCAAGAGGCACCTGTGCTGATTGTAGCGATGATGAGATGGCCGCTACCGTTGAATTCTTAACAAAAGGACTTTATTAGTTTAAGGTTCTAATTTGTATTTTTAAACCACCTTCTGGTGGTTTTTTTGTATCTGATTTTTATCAACAACACTTCGTGCAGGACGTGTGAAATAAAAGAAGGTAAGATAAACTCTATTTTTCTAAAATAAAATCAAGGGGTTAATATGCGCTTATTACATACCATGTTACGTGTTGGTAATTTACAAAAATCGATCGATTTTTACACTGACATTTTAAATATGAAGTTAATTCGTCAGTCTGAAAATACCGAATATAAATATACCTTAGCATTTTTAGGTTATGGTGATGAGTCAAATTCAACTGTGCTTGAGTTAACTTATAACTGGGATAGCAGTGAATATGATTTGGGGACTGGCTATGGTCATATTGCTATTGAAACTGATGATATTTATGCAACCTGCGATAAAATCAAAGAGATGGGCGGACAAATTACGCGTGAAGCTGGGCCTGTAAAAGGCGGTACAACGGTGATCGCTTTTGTTAAAGATCCTGACGGTTATATGATTGAACTGATTAATAAAAAAGATGCAGGAAAAGGGCTGGGTTAAGCTTGTTTAATTTAGATTAAAATAATAAACAGAAAACTAATCAAGTTAAGTCTGGACATATAACCACCTTAGTAACACCGACACTTATAGACAAACGAA